>JAIUMW010000032.1 GCA_022565365.1 Oceanicaulis sp. | reverse complement strand
GCACGGGTTCTGGTGGCGCCGCCTTGTGGGCCGACCACCAAGCCGCGCGCACTGAACTTCGCCTTGCAGGCTGCGCGCGGGGATCTCGTTGCCGTCAATGACGACGAGGACGCACCCCATGCCGGGCAATTGCGCGCGGCCGCCGAAGCCTTCGCAACGAACGAGGCGCTGGGCGTCGTGCAAGCGCCGCTGGGCTGGTATAACGCCACCGACAACTGGCTGACCCGCCAGTTCGCGCTGGAATACGCGGCGCAGTTCCACGCTCTGCTGCCGCTCTATTGCCGCCTCGGCTGGCCTTTGCCGCTGGGGGGCACCAGCAATGTCTTCCGGCGCACCGCGCTGGAGACGTGCGGCGCATGGGATCCGTTCAATGTCACCGAAGACGCCGATCTGGGCTTTCGCCTCGCCGCCCATGGCTGGCGGGCGGGCCTGATCGAGCCGGGCACACTGGAAGAGGCGCCGGTCACGCGCGCGGCGTGGACCGGGCAACGCTCGCGCTGGCTGAAAGGTCATTTCATCACCTGGCTGGTGCAGATGCGCCAGGCAAGGCGGCTGTGGGACACTGCCGGACCGGGCGCGCTGGCCTGCCTGGCTCTGACCATGCTCGCCAATGCGCTGAGCGCGCTGATGTTTCCGCTGGGCCTGATGATGATCGCCGGCGCGCTCATTCTGGCCGGCGCAGGCTGGCCCGGCGGATTGCCCGGCGCGGCGGCGGGCCTGGCCGCGCTGGGCTGCGCCATTGCCTGCGCCCATACCGGCGCGCGCAGGGCTGGCTTCAGACCGCACTGGCGCGATCTCGCCGCCCTGCCGGTTTACTGGCTGTTTCAGGCGCCCGCCATGGTGCGGGCCTTGCGCGAGCTTCCTGCCCGGCCCTATCTGTGGATCAAGACCCGCCACGGGGTCTCCACAGCGCGCCGAGAGGGACCGGATGACACTCACCCAGACGCTGGTCGCCATGGGCCTGACCGCGGGGGCGTTCGCCTATTGCGCATGGCGCAGCGGCCGGCCCAGCAATCCGCTGAAGCCGCGGATGATCCCGTGGACGATGGTCACCATCCTCGCCGGCGCCGTCTTCATGGTCCTGCTCGCCCATCTGTTCGGCCATTTCGGCATTGAGACGGGCGGCGGGCTAAGGCGACATTAGGGGGCGGGAGACAGCTGGAGCGGGTAGCGAGAATCGAACTCGCGCGTTCAGCTTGGGAAGCTGACAGGCTACCATTACATCATACCCGCGCAGACGCTGATATGCCTCAGCCGGGCCGGTGGAGGCAAGCACGCGCGGCGCCGCCCCCGGTCAGGCGCGGCGAGCCAGGTGCGACAGGCCGATGCGGTCGAACAGGGCGTTCACATCAGTGTTGCGCGCTTCCACGCGCAGGCCGCGGCGGACGCGGGCATGGGCGAGGGGATGAGAGGCGCCCGTCAGGCGCAGATGGTCTTCGGCATGAAACATGGGACGGCTCCGGATGGCGGCCGGCGGCGCGAAGGGACGTCGCGCACCGGCGAAACCGGGATATGCGCCGCGTCCCCCTCCCCCGCCAGCGCCGAAAACGCAGGGCGCCCTTGCAGATTTGCAGGAAGCGGCAAACCACCCCCCGCCGCATGCAGCGGATTGAAAGCCGCCGCGCGGGGGCTTACCTTCGCGGCCATGACAAAACCCATTCAGTCTTTCGACGTAAAAGGCGGCCCGCATCTGGGCCGCGACCACCTGCCCCTCTTGCGCGCGGCGCTCAAAGCTGCGGCGCTGGACGGCTTCATCATCCCTCATGAGGATGAGTATAATAACGAATATCTGCCCGCGAACGCCGAGCGCCTGGCCTGGGCGACAGGCTTCACCGGTTCGGCCGGCGCGGCCATTGTCCTGACAGACAAGGCCGCCGTGTTTATCGACGGGCGCTACACCGAGCAGGTCAAATCGCAGGTCGATGGCGATCTGTTCGAGTATGTCGACCTGATCGAGCCTGGCCCGGCCGGCTGGCTGAAAGCCAACGCGCCGCGCGGCGCGCGCATCGGGTATGATCCGCGCCTGCACGCGCCCGACGCGCTCGCCCGTCTCGAAGAGGGCGCCCGCGCTGCCGGGGCCGAGCTTGTCTCGCTGGACGCCAATCCCGTAGATACCGCGTGGCAGAGCCGCCCCGCAGCGCCGTCTGCGGCGGTCGTACCCCATCCTGAAACCTTCTCTGGCGAGGACCACGCCTCCAAGCGCCGGCGCATCGGCAAGGATATCGCCAGTGATGGCGCCGACGCGGCGGTGATCACCAGCCCGCCCTCAATCGCCTGGCTGTTCAATGTGCGCGGCGGAGATGTGGCCTGTTCGCCCCTGCCGCTCGCCTCGGCGATCCTGGATCGCGACGGGCGCGCCACGCTCTTTATCGACGAGGCCAAGCTGACCGCCGCCGCCCGCGCGCATCTGGGCAATGAAGTTTCCGTGCGCCCCGAGAGTGAGCTTGGCGAGGCGCTCAAATCCCTGTCAGGCAAGACCGTCCAGGTCGACCCGGCCGGCACCTCGGCGTGGGTGTTCCAGCAGTTGGAGGCTGGCGGCGCCCGCGTCCAGCGCAAGGCCGATCCGGTGCTGCTGCCCAAGGCCTGCAAGAATGCGGTCGAGATTGAAGGCGCGCGACAGGCCCATATCCGCGACGGCGAAGCGCTGGTGCGCTTCCTGCACTGGCTCGACACCGAGGCCCAGTCCGGCCATGTGGACGAGATTGAAGCCGCGCTGAAGCTGGAAAGCTTCCGTACCGCCCTGCCCGAGCTGAAGGATCTGTCCTTCGAGACGATTTCAGCGGCCGGGCCCAACGGCGCCTTTCCGCATTACCGGGTCAACACCGCCTCCACGCTGAAGCTCGAACCCGGCTCGCTCTATCTGGTGGATTCCGGCGGTCAGTATCCCGACGGCACGACGGATGTGACGCGCACCGTGCCCATCGGTGAACCGACGGCGGAGATGCGCCGCCACTTCACCCTGGTGCTCAAGGGCCATATCGCCTTGTCGGCCATACGTTTCCCGGCCGGCACGCCCGGCGCGGCGCTGGACGTGCTGGCGCGCGCGCCCTTGTGGATGGCGGGGCTGGATTACGACCATGGCACCGGCCATGGCGTGGGCAGCTATCTGGGCGTCCATGAAGGCCCGCAGCGCATCGCCAAGGCGGGCAATTCAATACCGCTGAAACCCGGCATGATCGTCTCCAACGAGCCGGGCTATTACCAGATCGGCGCCTATGGCATCCGCATCGAGAACCTGCAGGTGGTCACGCCGGCCGCAGCGATCAATGGCGGCGACCGGGCCATGCTGGGCTTCGAAACCCTGACCATGGCGCCCATTCATCGCGGACTGATCGACACCACGCTTCTGACCCCGGACGAGATGGTCTGGCTGGACGCCTATCACGCCGAAGTGCGGGGGCGCGTCCTGCCGCGGCTGGACGGCGAGGCGGCGGCCTGGCTGATCCGCGCGACCGAGGCGTTCATCGGGGCGACCCCGTGATTTCAGCCCTGGCGCGGGCCGCCGCCCGGATCATCGCCATGGGTATCGCTGCGCTGGCCCTGGGCGGTTGCTTCTATTCCGAGCGCGAGCTGATCGGCTTCTGGGGCGCCGACACCCCGTTGCAGAACGGGGTGTGGGTGCACACCCCCACCCATCCGGACGGCGCCGAATGGGGCGGCTTCACCTGGCGCGGCGAGCTGCGCAACCAGCGCCGGCGCTATGTCTCGGATGATGCAAACTTCCCGCACCAGAATATCCGCCTGCGCCAGCTGCACGAAGACATCTATCTCGCCCAGCTGCCCGGCGAAGTGGGGTACGGCTATGGCGTGATGTTCGTGTATGCCGGCGGCGCCATGGCCAGCTATCACATGCCCGACTGCAGCGCCCTGTCGCAGGCCGCGCGCGAGGAGACCGGCATCGCGCTCGATGAGGAAGGCTTTTGCCGCCTCACCTCGCTGGACCAGCTGGAAAGCGTCATGCGCGCCTATCTCGACGCGCGCGCCGATGATCTGGTGATTGACGGGGTGTACCGGCGCGAAGGCTGAGGCTCTGGCCTCAGGCGGCTTCAGGCGGCTTCAGGCGTGCGGATCGGCCGGGCGCGGACCTTCACCCGGGCGCGGTCGCCTGTGGTCTTCTCAACATGCAGGCGCTCGATCTGGCTCGCATCGTGGAACACCACGCCGGTGAGGCCATCCAGCACAGCCTTGGCCACCTGATCGACATCATGGACCGGCGCGTCGGCGGCGCGCTCGATCTCGATCACGATCTCGAACGATCCGGCGCGCGGGCGCTTGAACTCGGCGGCGAAGAAGGCGCCGATGAGGGTATTGAAACGGCCGGACGCCGCCGTGACCGCGTCTACACGCAGATTGAGCGATCCCTTGCTGGCTGCTCCTTGCATCTCGCCGCTCCTTGTGCCCGCCGCATTCATGTCCGGCTTGATCTGGCGGGGCCGGGTGCTACACGTCCGACTCGTCCAGACACCCCATTGTCCGCCTGCGGACCTGATCAAGCAAGACCGGAGCGAGCCCGATGACTGACATGCGCACAGAGACTGATTCCTTCGGGCCGCTGGACGTTCCCGCCGACAAGCTCTGGGGCGCACAGACCGCGCGCTCGCTGATCAATTTCCGCATTGGCGGCCAGACCCAGCCCTTGCCGCTTGTACGCGCGCTGGGCGTGGTCAAGCATTGCGCGGCCAAGGCGAATATGGCGCTGAACAATCTCGACCCGCACCTGGGCGACGCCATCGCCGCCGCCGCGCTGGAAGTGGCCGAGGGCAAGCTCAATGATCATTTCCCGCTGGTGGTGTGGCAGACCGGGTCGGGCACCCAGTCGAACATGAACGCCAATGAAGTGATCGCCAACCGCGCCATCGAGATCCTGGGCGGCGTGGTGGGCTCCAAAGACCCCGTCCACCCCAATGACCATGTGAACCGGTCCCAGTCATCCAACGACGTCTTCCCCACCGCCATGCATATCGCCACGGCTGAGGTTTTCGTGCGCGATCTGGTGCCCGCGCTCAAAACCCTGCACGCCGCGCTGGAGGCCAAGGCCGAAGCCTTCAAGGACATCATCAAGATCGGCCGCACCCATTTGATGGACGCCACGCCCCTGACCCTGGGTCAGGAGTTTTCCGGCTACGCCCACATGGTCAAAAACGCCATCCGCCGCGTCGAGGCGGCGCTGCCCGCGCTTTATGAGCTCGCCCAGGGCGGCACGGCGGTGGGCACGGGGCTTAACGCCAAGCCGGGCTTTGATGTGGCCTTCGCCAAGGAAGCGGCTGCGCTGACCGGCCTGCCTTTCGTGACCGCGCCCAACAAGTTCGAGGCGCTGGCGTCGAAAGACGCCATGGTGGAAGCCCATGGCGCGCTCAATTCGGCCGCCGTGTCGCTGTTCAAGATCGCCCAGGATATCCGCCTGTCAGGCTCCGGCCCGCGCTGCGGCATTGGCGAGCTGAACCTGCCGGAAAACGAGCCGGGCTCGTCCATCATGCCAGGCAAGGTGAACCCCACCCAGGCCGAAGCCATGACCATGGTCTGCGCCCAGGTGATGGGCAACAACGCAGGCGTCAGCTTCGCCGGCAGCCAGGGCCATTTCCAGCTCAACGTGTTCAAGCCGATGATCGCCTGGAATGTGCTGACCAGCGCGCGCCTGCTGGGCGACGCGGCGGTGAGCTTCACCGAGAACTGCGTGGCGGGCATCGAGGCCAATGAAACGCGCATCGCCGATCTGATGGAGCGCTCGCTCATGCTGGTCACCGCGCTGGCCCCCACCATCGGCTATGACAACGCCACCAAAGTCGCCAAAACCGCCCACAAGAACGGGACAACGCTGCGCGAGGAAGCGGTGAAGCTGGGCTTCGTGACAGCGGAAGAGTTCGACAAGGTAGTGCGGCCCGAGACCATGCTGGGGCCGAAATAGCGCTGACCTGAAGCGGAGCTATGGCCGGGCGCCAAAGCGCGCGAGGCAGTGCCAGAGCCGTTTAAGCTGGACGGGCGTAGCAAACCCGCGCTCTTGCGCGCGGCCGATGGCGCGCGGCGTCAGCTGACCGTTTTCAGCGAGCTTGGGCAGGAGGGCCGCGACCTCCGAGCCCCGGTACGCCGCACAGTCTTCAACCCTGTCCGCCGGCAATCGGTAGCCCGGATGCCACTCCACCGGGCAGCCCAGCGCACGCGCGCAGGCTTCGATATCCGTGCCTCGATAAACGGGATCCAGCACCAGCGCGTCCATCGCCGATCTGATCTCCAGCGGCCCGTGCACATGCGCTTCAACATAGCGGTCGAGCGGGTCCAGATCGCTTTCCCGGTCATGCATCCGCTCAATCAGGTCCAGCCTGTCCGCCACCCCGAAAGGGGCCGGGTTCATATGGCTGTCGGGAAAACAGAACGTCGTGCGCTCCAGCATGTCCGCGCGCAGCCGGAAATGGGCGGAGCCAAACCGGGGCGATCCGCCATAGGGCGAGCCGAGGTCATTCAGGGCGCCGTATTTCGGGCGCAGCGGCGCAGGGACGTCATCGTAAACACCGGCGAAGATACGGCTTTCCCACTGCCACCGATCGCCGCCGGGATAAGCGGTCAGTCCGCCATTGCTGGTCCCGGTCTCGAACTGGGAGCGATAAACGCCCTGTGATGCGATGCGCGCCAGCACGCACTGCCCGTCATACATCCAGTCCGGGTGGAAATTGATCGTCACGGTCATGGCGGGCGGCAGAGCCGGTCCGGCCGACCGCTCACGCACGCCGTCCACCACTTGGCGAATGTGAGACGCCATTACTGTCCGCGCGAATGGCTTTTCCACGCCTGCTACCCCCCCTGACTGTAGCCCTGCTGCAGCCAGAGTAGCGCCTGGCGTCCTGAAACTGAAAGCTGGATTTGACCCCATCGGCGAAGCCTCCCGGCACTCGCTGGGCGCCCCGCATAAAAAATATCCCCGGCGGGCGAACCGCCGGGGACCAGTCAGGGAGGAACGGTGTGCGAGTGAGCCGTCAGGCGCTCTCGCCGTGCAGCGCGATGTCGAGGCCTGTGACCTCGTCCTCGGCGTCCACACGCAATGTCATGAAGCGCTCCAGCACCCACAGGATGATGAAGGTGGCGATGGCGCACCAGGCCGCCGCCGCCAGAGCGCCCCAGGTCTGGGTCCAGACGATTGCCCAATTGCCCTCCACCGCGCCCGCAGCCCCGCCCACGGCGGTGGCGGCGAACACGCCGGTCAGCACCGCGCCGGCGAACCCGCCAACGCCGTGCAGGCCGAAGGCGTCCAGACTGTCATCATATTTCAGCTTGGCTTTCAGCACCGTCACGGCGCCATAGGCCGCCGCCGAGGCCAGCGCGCCGATGATGAAGGCGGCATAGGGCTCCACACACCCGGCGGCTGGCGTAATCCCCACCAGACCCGCAATGGCGCCCGACGCGGCGCCCAGCACGCTGGGCTTGCCCCGGAAAATCCATTCCAGCCCGGCCCAGGTGATAGCGGCGGTCGCCGCCGCGATCTGGGTCACCAGCGCGGCATGGGCCGCCAAGGCATTGGCCTCCAGCGCCGACCCGCCATTGAACCCGAACCAGCCCACCCACAACAGGCCCGCGCCGATCACGGTGAGCACCAGATTGTGCGGCGGCGCGCCCTCTTTGGGCCAGCCGCGCCGGGGGCCGAGCTTCAGCGCCAAAACCAGCCCCGCCACGCCGGAATTAATGTGCACCACCGCCCCGCCTGCGAAATCGAGCACGCCGGCATCATCCAGGAAGCCGCCGCCCCAGACCCAGTGGGCGATCGGGGCGTAGACCACCAGCAGCCAGATCGGCACGAACACCAGCCAGGCTGAAACGCGCCGACGCTCGGCGGCGGATCCGGCGATGATCGCGACCGTGATGATGGCGAAGGTCAGCTGAAACAGGATGAAGCCGCTTTCGGGCAGCCCGTCCACCGCGCTGTCCAGGGTGAGGCCCGACAGGAAGACCCGGTCAAATCCGCCGAACAGCGCCCCCTCGCCCGCAAAGGCGAAGGAATAGCCGGCGATCACCCAGACCAGGGTGACCAGCGCCGCCGCGCCCAGCGACTGCATCAGCGTGGCCAGAACATTGGTGCGCCGCACCATGCCGCCATAAAACAGCGCCAGTCCCGGCAGCGTCATCATCAGCACCAGCGCCGACGCTGTCAGCAGCCACGCCACATCTCCGCCTGCAAACGCCGTCTCTTCCATCGCCTCGCTCCCCTTCGCGTGTGCAGCAAAGCGGAGCGTGTCGTTCGAATTTTGTCAGCGACCGGATCGCATTTAGACGCCGATCACCCCCGCGGCGCCCGCATCTGGAGCGCCCACGCACGGCTTTGAGGCGCCGGTGTCAGACCCGCACGGGCTCCGCCTTGGTGATGCGGTAGACCAGATCATCCCCATCAGCCTCGTGGATCGTTACATAATCGCCGACCCTCAGCTGGTGATCGCCCAGACGGAAAAGCGGCTCGTCTGGCCCTTCATGCTCCTCGTCATAGCGGAAGAACCAGTTGGAGCCGCGATGACTGAGCCAGCCATCGGCGAACTCGGATTTGTCCGGAGAGAAGCGGATCACAATACAGGCCTGCTTGTGGGCGCGCCACAGATCCACATCCAGCCGCCCATCTCGGGCCAGAGGCGCTGTGATGAGATAGCCGTGACGGTCATCGCCGTCAGGAAAGCCGGCCTCGGGGTTGCGCCCCAAGTGCAGCGTCAGGCGTGTGAGGGTCGTCATGACCAGTGTTTCCTCTCAATGCGCAATCAACAGCGACGGACCATCCGTCGCGTTTAGCAAGGAGCGCGTGACGCCGCCGAAGATGAACTGGGCGATGCGCGACTGCCCGTAGGCGCCGGCCACCAGGAGGTCGACGCCCGATGCAGCCTCGATCAGGGCGGCGCCCAGCGAGCCTTCGGGCTTCACCTCCACCGTGCGCGCCTCGATCCCCCGCGCGCGCAGCCAGTTGGCGAGGCGATTGGGCGCGGCGGCGGCGCGGTCGCTGAAATCGAGGTTTTTCGGGCTGTGCAGAATGGAAACCTCCACCCCTTCGGTGAAGAAAGGCGCCGCGGCGAAGGCGGCGCGCGCCGCTTCCTTGGATCCGTCCCCGGCCACGGCGAGGGTCCTGGGCGCAATGGCGCCCCCGCGCGGCACGAAGACCGGGCAGCCCTCATCCACAAGGCAGGCCGTGGTGAAATCGGCCAGCGGTCCCTTGCCCGCCGCCGCCTCGGGGCAGGTGACCAGAAGACGCACCAGACGGGCCTGCTGGGCGGCTTCGGCGGGGCGGTCGGTGATGCGGCGGAAGCTGCTGGCGTCTTTCAGCCCGGCGTCAAACACCGCCGCCTCGAAGCGTGCGATAGCGGCCTTGGCGTAGATATCGGCTTCCTCACGCACGGCATCGAGGGCCGTGGACACGACCGAGGCGCCCGCCGCGCCCGGGCCTGTCCACAGCATATAGGCCGCCGGATCGGGCTCCACGAACACGCCGCGCAAATCGGCGTTGAAAATCGGCGCCAGCCTGACCGCAGCCTCCAGCGGCGCAGCGTCGGCCTCGGTCCCCTGCAAGGCGACCAGCAAGCGTTCCGGTCTCATATCCGTCTCCCTTTCCTGACAATGCACAGGGCGCACGCCCAGCGGCACGCCTTGAACTTACGCCGTTTCACGATAGGACGGAACGCATAGAGCGATAACCCGGAGCAAAATCGATTGGCCCGCGCCCCGTCCCCGTCCCCGCCGCCGCGCGCCTGGCAGCGCATGCTGTCGGGACGCCGTCTGGATCTGCTCGATCCCTCGCCCATGGATATCGAGATCAGCGATATCGCCCACGGCCTCGCCCGCGTGGCGCGCTGGAACGGCCAGACCCATGGCGAGCACGCCTTTTCCGTGGCCGAGCATTCGGTGATCGTTGAGCGGGTGTGCCAGCGCCTCAAACCCGACTGGTCCTATGCCTGGCGGCTCGGCGCGCTGTTGCATGACGCCGCCGAATACGTGATCGGCGACATGATCTCGCCCTTCAAGGCCGCTCTGGGCTATGATTACAAGATTGTGGAAGCCAGGCTCGAAGGGGCGGTGAACATGCGCTACGGCCTGCCCGCTGAGCTGCCCGCCGATATCAAGGCCGTGATCAAACGCGCCGACAAGACCTGCGCCTTTTTTGAAGCCACCAAGATCGCCGGCTTCTCCACCGAAGAAGCGCGCAAGCTGTTCGGCCGCCCGCCGGCGGGCGTGCGCCTGACCATCGATCCGCTGTCGGCCCCCGAGGCGCAGGCGCAATTCCTCGACCGGTTCGAGCAATTGCTGGCCGGCGCCGAGCGCGAGCGCGCGCGATGAAGCCCGATATCGACCCCTCCAAGCTCGGCCGTCTGGTCGTCGGCCTCAACGCCGTGATCTTCGCCGCCGATGGCGAGGGCGAGCTGCAGGTGCTGGTCACCGAAAGCCTGGAAGGCGGCCACCAGACCGCCCTGCCCTTCGGCCCGTTCGATCCCGAAACCCACCGCACGTTCGAGATCGGCCTGCGCGAATGGGTGCGCGGCCAGACCGGATTTGAGCTCGGCTATGTCGAACAGCTCTACACATTCGGCGATATGGGCCGCGAGGCGCCGGTGGCGGCCCTCGCCGGCGCCCAGGGCGCGCGGGTCATCTCGGTGGGTTATCTGGGCCTTGCCCACGAAGCCCGCCCCCTGAAAAGCGAGGAGGCCCGCTGGGTCAGCGTGACGCGCTTCTTTCCCTGGGAGGATCACCGAGAGGGCCGCCCGGCCATTCTCACCGACCAGATCGAACCCGCCCTGCGTTCCTGGGCCGACGAGGCCGCCGCTCCGGGCCGGCGCGCCGCCCGCTCCCAGCGCGTGCGCGCCACGTTCGGGCTGGACGGCGCGCCCTGGAATGAGGAGCGGGCGCTGGACCGCTACGAACTCCTCTACGAGGCCGAACTCGTCGCCGAGGCCGCCCGCGACCGTGACGAGGCGCCAAACGGCGGGTCTTGGGGTGCCCTGCGCATTGGCGAAACCATGGCCTCGGACCACCGGCGCATCCTGGCCACCGCGCTGTCGCGCCTGCGCGGCAAGGTGAAATACCGCCCCATCGTGTTCGAACTCACGCCGGACCTGTTCACCCTCTCCCACCTACAGAAGCTCGCCGAATCCATCTCCGGCTTCCCCCTGCACAAACAGAATTTCCGCCGCGCCCTGGACCGCGCCGGCTTTGTCACCGGCACCGGCCAGCTGGAAAGCCGCACCGGCGGCCGCCCGGCCGAGCTGTACCGCTACAAACCGGCGCCTGCCCCGGCAGGGGCTCTGGGGATTGCGGTGCCGCGGTTGAAGTGAGGGGGGGGGCAGCGGGGCCCATACATTTAGCTAATCCGACACCATGCCAACATTAAGAAGACGTGTCCGAAATGGCTAATGGCCCTGTGTAGCGCTTAACTATTTTGCATTAAACCTAGACAATATCATTAACTTCCTCAGCCATAAGCGCAGGGATCACAGAGCTTGTTATTTCGGCCCATTTTAATTTGAAATCAGCTTCATTTTCGAATCTTAGCGTCCGTCCTTTTTGGGCGCCCTTGCTTGGCGGCTCATGATTCCACTGCGCATAGATAAAATACTCGCCCTTAATACGGTATCCGAATAACTTACAAATGCGACGTGGATTGGATTCTTCGTGTTTATCCACCTCACCAAAAGACGTTTCCCGCTCAATTCGTTTTTTGTTTGGCCATGGAACCCGCCAAGATCGCTCAGCTTGATCAATAACTCTTAGCCGCCCGACGCTCTGAAGACCCGGAAGGCGAAAGTCCATAATTTGGAATTCGTACTTCTGGCTCTCTGATAATGTAACTGGCTGAAATTTTGAAATTTCATCGCTTGAGCACCAATTCCCTGTTCGCCAATGCCACCGTGTGAAAAGACGATCACGATAGGCTTTTGGGTGATAGCAATACTGAACGCGGTCTAGCGTCACAGGTCTTCGACCGACATTACGAACGACGAATTTGTACCTGGGTTTTGGAACTCCATCGGTTACCTCATAATCAAACCGCACTTCACAACGAAGCTTAGTTTGGTCTCGTTTAAGGTGGCGATATCGCAGCCATAAGCTCAATGCGCCGGTAATTGTACCTATCGTGCCCGTCGCAGCGCCCCAAAGAGCGAGTATTTCAGTCTCGATCATTGTGTCGACGTCCATGGCCCGCTGCGTGCAACCGCCAAAACTTGTAGTGCAATTGGAAGCTTTATTTGCGCTATGGCGTCAAGCTGATAGGTGTGTCGACAACTTGGGCTGCGACGAACCGGGCATACACACCTCTCCCGAATGATGCTCTCGCGAGACAGCCCCCCCTCACCCCCCCAGCAACACATCGCGCGCTTCCTGCACTTGCGCGGCCAGCGGACCGGAGCCGCCGGCATCCGGGTGGAGTTTTTTCATGAGTTCGCGGTGGGCGCGGCGGATTTCGTCTTCGCTGGCGTTTTCAGCCACGCCAAGAATTTGCGCGGCCTCGCGCCGGGTCATGGGGCTGCGCCTTGCCTTGCCCGGGGGCGGCTCACCAGTCCCGGCGCCTGAGCCGGTTTGCGATTTCCCGCCCTGGCCCCGCGCCGCAACGCCCAGCAGGCCCAGGCCCGCCGCCATCACCGGAATGCCCGCCACCGCCAGGCCGCGCACGGTCAGCAATATCCCGCCCACAACGCCCGCCACGCCGAGGCCCACCCGCAAGAGCAGGGCGGCGTTCTCGGTTTTCATGCGCGAGAACGCGAACGCCAGCGCCAGCAAGGCGCCGATCGCGGCCAGAAAGGGTATGAGCAGGCTCATCAGCGCCCTCCGGTCAGCACGGCATGCGCGCGCCGGCCAGGCCCGGCAGCTTGAGGATAATGATCAGCTCGCGCAATTCCTGGCGGGCGGCCACATGGCTCATGGTGAAGGGCGCCTTGGAGCCGCTTTCGGTCAGGTCCAGCAAGGTGAGGCCCGCCGGGAACAGTTCGCGATAGATCACCCGTTCGCAAAACCCCGGCGCCAGGCGGAAGCCGATGCGCTCGGAGAGCTTTTTCAGCCCGTCCCACACCCGGCGCTTGTTCAGCGCATCCAGCATGGAGATGCGGTTGCGCATCACCACCCAGTCAATGGTGCGCCGCTCGGTGCGGGCTTTGAGCTTGCGGCACTCCCACACCATGGCGGCGTAGACGCTGGGCCGGCCCACCTCGAAGGTTTCCGGGTCCACATCGGCCAGCAGGGCGAAATCGACAAAGCTGTCATTGATCGGCGTGACGATGGTGTCGGCGCTGGCATGGGCCAGACGCGCATAATGGGTGTCGCCGCCCGGCGCATCGACGATGATGAAATCGCATTCGGCCTTGAGCGCGGCCAGCGCGTCGGCCCAGGCGGCCTGCTCCTCGGCCTCGACCTCATCCAGGCTGCGCGCCGCCGGCGTGGGCAGGAATTTCTCAACGGGAATCGGCAGGGCGACGGAGCGCCGCTCGGCCCAGCGCCGCCGGTTCTCCAGATAGCGCGTCAGGGTGGCCTGGCGCAGATCGAGATCAATCACGCCCACCGTCTTGCCCATGCGCATCAGCGCCACGGCCAGGTGAATGGCCACGGTGGACTTGCCCGCCCCGCCCTTTTCATTGCCCACGACAATGACATGCGCCGACCCGTCGGTCGGCTCTGGATGGATTGAGCGTTCAGCGTTCGGCATGGACATTGGCGTCAGGCCCCTCAGGCGGGCCTCATGGATACACCAGCCCGCCGCCTTGAGAAGGGGTTATCCGCCGTCCGCTCCAGCAGAACCCGCGACCGGCGCACCCGTGAAATCCACCGGCTGGCACCAATGGCCATCAGCTTGCAGGCCCGCACACCAGGCCTGCGCGGTGTCGCGGGTGTCAAACGGTCCGGCCTTCAGACGCAGATACACGCCGCGCTCGCCCAGATCTGCCGGCGCCACGCGCGCGCTGAGCCCCTCCAGCGCGGGCAGCGTGCCCTGAAGCGCCCGCCAGCCCGCCGCGACATGAGCCGGGTTTCGGTACGATGTCAGGTGCACGCCATGCAGGATGGACCGCGCGCCGGTCAGGTCCGGCGCGGGCAAGGGTTCCGGCGCAGGCGCAGCGGCTTGCGCCGGTTCAGATTGCGCCAGCAGCGCATATTCCAGCGCCGACATCTCCTCGTCCGCCGCGGTAATCCGCGCCGGGTCCTGCGCCGCCGTCTGCTCCAGCAGGCGCGCCAACGCCGCCGCCCGCATGGCTTCAGGCGTGGCCGGAGACGCGGTGGTGGCGCCGCAGGCTGACACGCTCAAGGCCAACAGGATGAGAAGCACGTGTTTCATGGCCATCGCTGTTACACCGAGTCGCGCTCTTGCGCGCGCGCCCATGCTGCGCCTAGCGTGCGCGCCGCCCTTCACAGCCGGAGGCCAGGCGCGCCCGTGACCCTTCCCTTGCCCACAGTCAGCGCCGTCAGCGATCTGCGCGCCGTCGTCTCCGGCTGGCGGGCGCAGGGGCTGACCGTCGGTTTCGTGCCCACCATGGGCGCGCTGCACGCCGGACATATCGCGCTGGTGACGCAGGCGCTGGCGCGCTGCGACCGGGTGGTGGCGAGCCTTTTCGTCAATCCCGCCCAGTTCGCGCCGGGCGAGGATTTCGACGCCTATCCGCGCACGCTGGAGGCGGACGCCGCCAAGCTCGCCCAGGCCGGATGTCATCTCCTGTTCGCGCCGCGCGCCCGCGACATGTATCCTGAAGGCTTCGCCACCACTATCTCCCTGACCGGCCCGGCCGAGGGGCTGGAAAGCGCGGCGCGCCCGCATTTCTTCGCTGGCGTCGCCACCGTCGTGACCAAGCTCCTGAACCAGGTCCGTCCCGACGTGGCGGTGTTTGGCGAGAAGGACTATCAGCAGCTTCTGGTGATCCGGCGCCTGGCCGCCGATCTGGATCTGGAGACGCTGATCGAGGCGGGCGAAACCGTGCGCGAGGCTGACGGCCTCGCCCTGTCCTCGCGCAACGCCTATCTGTCGACCGACGACCGCCAGCGCGCGGGGCGGCTGAATGTCATCCTCGCCGATTTCGCCGCGCA
Source organism: Oceanicaulis sp. (assembly GCA_022565365.1). Taxonomy (GTDB): domain Bacteria; phylum Pseudomonadota; class Alphaproteobacteria; order Caulobacterales; family Maricaulaceae; genus Oceanicaulis. The sequence continues at coordinate 3,585 of JAIUMW010000032.1, read as the reverse complement.
GCTTGAGGCGGGGGCGGATGTCGCCCAGGCGGAGGCTGCAGCGCTGAACGCGGCGCGCGCGGCCTTTGACAGCGTCGACTATGTCACTGCGCGATGCTCGGAAACGCTCGCCGCCCTGGCGCCAGGCCGCCTGGACCGCCCGGCGCGCGTACTGGCGGCGGTGCGGGTCGGGACCACGCGCCTGATCGACAACCGGCCCGCCAGCCGCTGCGAAGATTAATTATCGGTCATGACCGGCCCGCCGGTGATCCGGGGCGGGAACCGATGCGTACTTTGGTATGTTCTATACACACTAGAACCGCTGCATCTCCCCGAAACCTGCGGCGCTAGAAACACGTTCAACAGCCCCTTCAAGGAGCACTCCCCATGCGTATCTCAACCCTTCTCGCCTCGTCCGTTCTCGCCATTGGCGCCGTCTCCGCGACCGCGCTGGCCGACCATCATCGCGGCGACGGCTACAACGCCGAAACCCAGCCCACGGTCGTTCAGATCGCGTCGGAAAATGATGACTTCTCCACCCTGGTGGCGGCCATCACTGCGGCGGACCTGGCTGACGCCCTGTCCGGCGAAGGCCCGTTCACGGTGTTCGCGCCGAACAATGCAGCGTTCGACGCCCTGCCGGCCGGTACGGTCGACAGCTTGCTGGAAGACGAGAACCGCGACCAGCTGACCGCGATCCTCACCTACCACGTGGTGGCCGGCGAATACCTCGCCGCCGAAACCCCGGCCGGCACGTATGACCTGCCGACGCTGCAAGGCACGACGGTCAATGTCGTTGTCGGCGAAGACGGCACGGTCACCGTTGACGGCGCGAATGTCATCGCCGCCGACATCCAGGGCTCCAATGGCGTGATCCACGTCATCGACACCGTGATCATGCCGTAACAGGCGTGATCAGCCCCGGGCGCGGTCTGTCCCCCTTGCCCAGCGCCCGGGCGACGAAGCCCCGCGAGACCGCGCCCCGGTCTCGCGGGGTTTTTCTATGATGCGGCGGGGGGCGCGCTGCGCTGGCTGCGCCGCGCGGGACGCGCCGAGACCGTGCGCACATGGGTCTCGACATGTTCAATGATGAGACCAGCCACATCCTTCTTTGACGTGGCCTCAATGCCCTCCAGCCCTGGCGAGGAATTGACCTCCAGCACTTTGGGCCCTGACTCCGCACGCAGCAAATCCACCCCCGCCACCGACAACCCCATGGCGCGCGCCGCCCGTATCGCCGCAGCGCGTTCGTCGCGGGTGATGCGAACCGGCGTCGCCTCGCCGCCGCGATGCAGATTGGAGCGGAACTCGCCCGCCTGGGCCTGGCGCTTCATGGCCGCGACCACCTTGCCGCTCACGACAAAGCAGCGAATATCCGCGCCGCCGGCCTCTTTCACAAACTCCTGTACGATGAAGTTGGCGTCCAGGCCCCGGAAGGCGTCGATCACGCTTTCGGCCGCCTTGCGGGTTTCGGCCAGCACCACGCCGCGACCCTGCGTGCTTTCCAGCAGTTTCACCACCAGCGGCGCGCCGCCCACATGTTCGATGAGATTGCGCGTGTCCTTGGGCGAGTGGGCGAAGGCGGTGGTGGGCATGCCGATCCCGGCGCGCGCCAAGAGCTGGTGGGCGTAGAGCTTGTCCCGGCTGGCGCCGATGGCTTCGGCGGAGTTGAGGATATAGGCGCCGGTCATCTCAAACTGGCGCAGCACCGCCATGCCGTAATTGGTCATGGACGCGCCTATGCGCGGGATCACCGCGTCAAAGCGCGACAGGCGCCGCCCGTCGAAATACACCGCCGGAGCCAGCGTATTGATGGCGATGGTGACGCGCGCAGTATTGATCATCTCGGCCACGTGACCGCGCGCCTCGGCGGCCTCTTTCAGGCGCTTGGAGGAGTAATTGCGGGGCTCGCGCGTCAGAATGGCGATGCGCAGGGGCCGGCGCACCGGCGGCTTGCGCGGCGCCGCGCCATACAGATCATAGGACAGCTGGCCCTGCACACAGGACTGGCCGGGATTGACCACCATGTCGTCCAGGATCGCCGAGCGCCCCAGCAGCATGCGGTATTGCATGGTCTCCCGGTTGGTCAGCGTCACCTCGATAGGCCAGGTGCGCTCGCCCATGCGCACATCGACCTTGATCACCCAGCGCAGCTCGCTTTCGCCGTTGGACGAGATCACCTCGCGCCGGTCCACCGCCGGCGCCGCGCAGATGATCTCCAGATCCGGGCGCTCGGGGATGGGATGCATGATGAAGCGCACCTGGGGCGCGCGCTCGGGACCGAACTGCTCGACAGCCACCGCATGCAGCGCGCTGGTGCGCGCGCCGGTGTCCACCTTCGCCTTGATGGCGGGCAGGCCCAGCCCTGGAAAGGCCGCCCATTCTTCCCACCCCAAAACAAACGGCTCGCTCGTCATCATGCAGGTCCTGCTTCTGCTGTGCGCGTGGGAGCCGTAGCCGCCCGCCGCGCGTCTGTCCATGCACCCGGCGGCGCGCGGCGCGTTCAGTATTGCGCCTGCGGAAACACAATCTGGCCAGTCTGCGCCCTCGCCAATCCGGCCACACACCGCCATGTTAGGGCCAAGCCCTGATGAACACTCAAAGGATGAAGCGCCATGTCCCTTCGCCCCATCATCAAGACCACGCGCGGCATGCCGGCCTCGGACGGCGCCGGCGTGAAGCTGACACGCATGCTCGGCACGCCGGACCTGCGCGTGCTGGACCCGTTCCTGATGCTCGACAAGTTTCATTCCAATGATCCCGGCGACTATCTCGCCGGCTTCCCGCCACACCCCCACCGGGGGTTTGAAACCGTGACCTATATGGTCGAGGGCCGCATGCGCCATCAGGACAATAAGGGCCATGAAGGCGTGATCGGGCCGGGCGGGGTGCAGTGGATGACCGCCGCGCGCGGCATCATCCATTCAGAAATGCCCGAGCAGGAAGAGGGGCTGATGAGCGGCTTCCAGCTCTGGGTGAATCTGCCCCGCGCCGAAAAGATGAAAGACCCCGGCTATCAGGAATTTTCTGAAGCCCAGATCCCCGCCGACATCCGCGAGGGCGTCGAGGCGCGCATCGTGGCGGGCCGCACCTCCACCGGCGTCGAAGGCCCGGTGCGCGGCGTGACGGTGGAACCCTTCTACGCCGAGCTTCGCATGGCGCCGGGCAGCGTGTTTGAAGAACCCGTCGCCACCGGCAAGACCGCCTTCATCGCCCCCCATTCCGGCTCGGTGACCTCAGGCGGCGTGACGCTGGGTGAAGCGCAGCTGGGCGTCTACGGACCGGGCGATACTGTGCGCATTGAAGCGGGACCTGACGGCGCGCGCGTCATGCTGGCGGCGGGCTATCCCATTGGCGAGCCCATCGTCTGGGCCGGGCCGTTCGTGATGACCACCGAGGGCGAGGTGCGCCAGGCCATGCTGGACTACCAGCAGGGCCGGTTCTGATCGCGCGCATCGCCGGCACGCCCTTCAAGCAGACCAAAAAGGAGGCCTCCCCATGGGCCGGCTGATCGACGGCGACTGGAAAGACGAATGGTATGATACTCAATCCACCGGCGGGAAGTTCTAGCGCTGGGACAGCGAGTTCCGCAACTGGGTCACCCCT
>JAIUMW010000031.1 GCA_022565365.1 Oceanicaulis sp. | reverse complement strand
TGGATCGACCGGATCAGCCAGCCGAAATTCACATCGCGGTCAATGCGCTGCACGCTGGCGAAGGCGTAGTCGATATTGGGCACGTAGTGCATGGCCAGCACGATGCCGGTGATGATCTGCACCATCAGGCAGACGGTGAGAATACCGCCGAACGTGTACCAGTAGTTCAGGTTACGCGGGGTCGGGAAATCGACAAAGGCGTCCGAGGCGAGGCGCACGATCGGGAGGCGCGTATCAAGCCAGCGGGTGAACGCCGTTTTCGGTTCGTAAGTGCTGTTGCCGCTCATCGTCTGCGCTCCTAGCCAAGCCTAAGGGTGGTGGCCGAGATGAAGGTCATCGGCGGGACGGGCAGGTTTTCCGGGGCCGGGCCGCGGCGAATGCGCCCCGACGTGTCATAGTGCGAGCCGTGGCACGGGCAGAACCAGGCGTCGAAATCGCCGGCTCCGACCGTAGGCACACAGCCCAGATGGGTGCAGTTGGCGCTGGTGACCAGCAGCGCGGCGCGCAGGCCGTCATCCACGCTCGCGCCCTCGGCGATCACAGCGCTCATGGCCGAGCGGTTTTCGTCGGTGGCCGGCGCGTTGTCTTCAAGATTGCGGTTGCGCGCCAGCCGGTCCGGCAGGCTCGACACATTCGTCTCGCGGGCCGCCGCAATTTCCGCCTCGGTGCGCATGCGCACGAAGTGGGGCATGGAGCGGAACATCACCGTGATCTCATCGCCGGGCGTCAGCTGGTCGAGCGCCACGTCCGTGGTGCCCAGCGCCAGCGTGTCCGCAGCCGGGTTCATCTGGTCGATGAACGGCCACAACACCGCCGCGCCGCCGATAGCAACCATGCCAACCGCAGCGATATGGATGAAGTCCCGGCGGGTTTCGCCGCCCTCGCCGGGATTGGAATTATTGTCCGTCACGTGCCGACCTCATAATTCTCGCCGCTTCCCGGCCACGCCCGTTTGGAACGTGGTGGCAGCGGCAGCCTGACAAGACTTAGCGCGGCATGCACGCGCGCCAGTGCGTCCTGCTGACGCACGGAATCACGAAAACACACCCCGTCAGCGGGCCGGAGTAATCCGCCCCCCTTCATTTTTCAACCGGATTATCCGCTTTGCGACGCGATAACGCAGGCAAGACTGCCGTTTTGCCGGAGCTCAGCCGGTCGCTGCAGCGCCTGCGGGCAGGATCAGGGCGGTGGCCGTCGCGATCAGCTTTTCGCCGCCGGACTGCTCGGCGATCACATCCACCGCCACCGTCACCTGGCGCTTGCCCGTCTTGACAACGCGGGCGCGGGCGCGGAAGGCCTCTCCCACGCCCGGGGACAGGAAATTGATCGAATACTGGGCGCTCAGGACATCGCCTACCACCGTCGCTGCAGCGTAGGCGGCGGCGTTGTCCGCCAGAAAGCCGATCAGCCCGCCATGCAAAAAGCCATGATGCTGGGTCATCTCGTCGCTGCGCAGCACCATGCGGGTCTCCACCTCGCCGTTCTCGGCTTTCAGGATTTCCAGTCCGGTCCAGCGGGTGAAGGGCTGAATCTTCACGATCTCGCGCAGCAGGGCGGCGTCCACCACCCCCGCCGCGTCTGCGGCCTGACCGCGCGCGGTTTCAGCGATGGAGCCGGCGGTGACGGGCGCGGATGGTGCGCCGGTGGCAGAGGTCATGGAAGACGTCCTTTCGCGAGGCCGGCCCGGAATTAGACCGACTGGTCTATATAATCACTTCGCGCCGCGCTATGGAAGTAAATTCGCATGGAGCCTGGACATGCCGCCAACCGGCCCTGAACCTGACAGAACCGCCCGCCGCCCCGCCTCGGCGCGCGACCGGCTGATCGCCACCGCCGCGCGCCTGTTTCAGGAACAGGGATACGCCGCGACGGGCCTGAACGAAATTCTCGGGCAGGCCGGGACCCCCAAGGGGTCGCTGTATCACTATTTTCCTGATGGCAAGGCGGGTCTGGCCGCCGCCGCCATCGAGGCCGCCGCTGCCGGGTTGGAGACCAGCCTGAAGGAGGCCCGCGCCCGGGCTGGAGACGCGGCGGGCATGGTGGAGGCTTATGGCGAAATGCTGGCGGGCTGGCTGGAAGCGTCTCAATTCCGCCGTGGCTGCCCGGTGGCCACAGTCGCCCTGGAAGTCACGCCCGGCGACGACGCCGCCGCGCAGGCGGTGCGCGAGGCCTTCGCCCGCTGGAGGGCCGCCCTGAGCCAGGCCATTCATGCGGACGGGGTGGCGTTGGCGCGGGCCGGCGCGCTGGCCGGCTTCACCCTGGCCGCCATTGAGGGCGCGCTGATCCTGGCGCGCGCCGAGGCCAGCGCAGAGCCGGTGCGCGCCGCAGCGGGGGAGGCCGCAACTTTGATCCGGGCCGCCCGGCCTCAAGGGTAAAGCGGATACTCGGCTTCGACCTGATAGATATTGGGCCGGCCGGGCTTGGCCTGGAGGCTGGAATAGAGATAAAACCGGTCAGCCAGCATGGGCTCGGAGCGGTAGAGATTGAGGCGCTGCTCAAACCGCAACAGGCGCACCGGATCGGTCCATGGCTTGAGATAGGCCAGCGTCAGGTGCGGTGTATAGACCCGCCGCTCAGGTTCCACGCCCACGCGCCTGGCCGCCTGAACGCAGGACCGGGCCAGCGCGGACAGGGCCGGGTTCTCCTCCACGCCCAGCCAAAGCGAGCTGGGCTCGGCCTTGCCGAAATGATTGACGCCTTTGAACACCAGATCGAACGGCGCGCACCGGATACGGGCCAGTTCATCATCGAGCTCGGCGATCACCGCCTCGTCCAGCTCGCCGAAAAAGGCGAGGGTCACGTGAAAATTCTCCACCGGACGCCAGGCCGCGCCGGGCACGCCCTTCATCAAGGGCTCAATGCGCCGGGCGATGGCGTCATCGACAGGCAGTGCGGCGAACACGCGCAAGGTCATGGGTCCAGCATGTCTGCGCGCCGCCCCGCCGCGTCAAGAGGCCGGGTCGCACCCCCGATCTGCGCTTGCGCACCGGTTTTGCTTGAACGCGCCGCCCTGAATCCTCATATATGATAGCGAAATCCGGACCCGTCAGACGTCCGGGCGAAGTGACCTGCGGCTATATCAAACGCTGCAGGATTGCAGAACTCAGGAAGGAAGACATGAACCAGTTCAATCGCACCGCCACGGGCGCGCGCACGCTCGACACCTCGGTGGACGCGGGCCTGCGCAGCTTCATGCTGGGCGTCTACAACAAGATGGGCCTCGGTCTCGTGCTCTCGGCCGCGCTCGCCTACATCGTTGGCACGGTCGCGCCCGTGAGCGCCGTCGTGCTCTCCGCGCCGATTATCTATATCGTCCAGTTCGGACCGCTCGTGCTGCTGTTCGGCTCCATGTTCTTCATGCGCAACCCCTCGCCCATCGGCGCGGCGGTGCTGTACTGGTCAGTGGTCTCGCTCATTGGCGCGGGCCTCGGCGTCTGGGTGTTCATCGCCGCCAATGCGGCGACGGCCACGACGCTGACCGGCGATATCAGCATGACGTTCGGCACTATCGCCCAGGCCTTCGTGATCACTTCGGCGGCCTTCTTCGGGCTGTCGATCTGGGGCTATACGACGAAGACCAATCTGCAGCCGATCGGCTCCTTCCTGATCATGGGTGTGATCGGTGTTGTCGCGATCAGCCTGATCAACATCTTCTTCGTGGAGTCCTCGGGCCTTCAGTGGCTGATCCAGTTCGCGATCCTCGGCCTGATGGCCGGCATCGTGGCCTGGCAGACCCAGAACCTGAAGCTGATGTACAGCCAGATCGCGGGCGACGAGCGCTCCATGGCCGTGATGACCTATTACGGCGCGCTGAACCTCTACATCGCGTTCGTGAACATGTTCCAGGTCATCCTGATGCTGCTAGGCAATCGCGACTAACCATCGCGCCTTTGCCGGGCCAGACACCCCCGGGGCCTGAGGCCCCGGGGGTTTTTCTTATTCCGGGTCCGGCGTCAGCCCGCGCAGGAAGCGGCGAAACAAGGTGTGCGCCTCAGCCGCCTGTTCGGCGTCATAACGCATGCGCGGATCCCAGGGCTGGTCCTCGGCGTCAAAGGCGTGGGTCGCCTCGCCAAACAGCACAGGCGGACGGATCATGGCGCCGGACGCACGCTGACGCGCGAACAGACGCTCGCAGGTGCGGTGATCGGCGATGGCGTCGCGGCCCGCCAGAATGGCGTCTACCGGGAAGGGCGCGCCGATGGGATCGCGCCGGGCGCGGATGATCGCGCCGCAATAGGGATAAATCAGAAACGCCCCGCGCACGCCTTCAAACGGCGTCTCGCCGCGCTCGCCCGCCTCAGCCGAAGCCATCGCATCCAGCACGGTCCAGCCGCCATGGCTCCATCCGGTCAGGGCGAGGCGCCGGGCGTCAATGCGCGGGTCGGCGCGCAATAGCTCCAGCGCTGCGAACACATCGCTGGCGCGGTCCTGGCCGCGCATGCGCGCGCCAGTGCACACCAGAAGCCGCGCACCGGTCGGGCCTATGCCCCGCGCGCTGTGAGAATCCACGATCAACGCCGCCCAGCCCTCGGCATTGGCCTCACGCGCATAGACATCCTGCACATCGCGCACGCCGCCGCAGCCCGATAGCAGGATCACCGCCGGGACCGGACCGTCAGCGCCGTCGGGCAGACGCAGCTCGGCGTGAGCGGGCAAATCCGTCTGCGCCTGCGCACATGCGCCAAGGGCCAGCGCCGCCAGTCCTGCAGTGACAAACCTGACCAGCGCCCGCACGGCTAGTGCCGGAAATGACGCATGCCGGTGAACACCATGGCGAGCCCGGCTTCATCGGCCGCTGCGATCACCTCTTCGTCACGCACCGAACCGCCTGGCTGGATGATGCAACGCGCGCCGGCGCTCGCCGCAGCGCGCACGCCATCGGGGAAGGGGAAGAAGGCGTCTGACGCACAGGCCGAGCCGCGCGTGCGCGGTTCGTCCCAGCCGTTTTCCTTCGCCGCATCCTCGGCCTTGCGCACGGCCAGGCGCACCGCTTCGACCCGGCTGGTCTGACCCATGCCGATCCCGGCCGCGCGCCGGTCACGGGCAAACACGATGGCGTTGGATTTGACATGCTTGACCAGGCGCCAGGCGAACAGAAGATCAGCCATCTCATCCTCGTCGGGCGCGCGCTGGGTCACGACTTTGAGCTGGGATTGCGTGATCCGCCCGGTATCGCGCGCCTGCACCAGCAGGCCGCCGGCCACCGATTTGAGCGTCCAGCCCGGCGCCGATGGATCGGCCAGCGCGCCGGTCAGCAGCACGCGCACATTCTTCTTGGCCGACAAGATATCCAGCGCCGCGTCCTCGGCATCCGGCGCAATCACCACTTCAGTGAAATTGCGTGTAATGGCGTCGGCGGTGGCGGCGTCCAGCGGGCGGTTGAACGCGGCGATCCCGCCAAAGGCCGACACGGGATCAGCCGCGAAGGCGCGCTCATAGGCGGCGGCCAGCTGGTCGCCTTCGGCCGCGCCGCACGGATTGGCGTGCTTGATGATCACCGCTGCGGCGCAGTCTTCGGGATCAAACTCGCTGACCAGTTCAAACGCGGCGTCGGCGTCGGCGATATTGTTGTAGGACAGCTCCTTGCCCTGGATCTGGCGGGCGGAGGCGACGCCGGGACGCGCCTCGGGCGCGGCATACAGCGCGGCGTCCTGGTGCGGGTTCTCGCCATAGCGCAGCTTTTGCAGGCGCGGACCGCCCAGCGTGAACCAGCTGCGCGCAGGCTTTTCAGTTTCAGCTTCCAGACGCCCCGCAATGGCGCTGTCATAGGCGGCGGTGCGGGCAAACGCCTTGGCTGCGAGATGGCGGCGCAAGGTCAGCGGCGTCGATCCGTCATGACGCGCCATCGCCTCGAGCACCTTGTCGAGATCGCGCATGTCCACACAGACCGTGACATAGCGGTGGTTCTTGGCGCCCGCGCGGATCATGGCCGGGCCGCCCACATCGATCTTTTCAATACACGCCTCGATCCCGGCGCCGGACCGCGCGGTCTCTTCGAACGGGTAGAGATTGACCATCAGAAGATCGATGCCGGGAATGCCATGGGCCTCCATGGCCGCCAGATCATCCTCGCGCTCGCGCCGGGCCAGGAGGCCGCCATGAACGCGCGGATGAAGCGTCTTGACCCGCCCGTCCATCATTTCGGGATAGCCGGTGATGTCGGCCACGTCGCGCGCCTCCAGGCCTGCATCGCACAGGGTCTGAAGCGTGCCGCCGGTGGACACCAGCTCCACGCCGGAATCGGCCAGCGCCTTGGCGCGCTCGGCCAGACCGGCCTTGTCAGACACCGAGATCAGTGCGCGCCGTATCGCCACAAGGTCTGTGTCGGCCATGAGGGGAAGCTCCTGCAGGAAACAAATTGCACCATGGCGCTACGCGCCGCATTGAAACACGCACCGGTCAGCCGCTCGCAGCGCCGACCCGGCCCAGGCGCTGGAACGCCCAGCGCACCCGATTGGGCGGACGATCGCCGCCGCCGAAAGGCTCCGCCTCGCCCGCCACAACCAGCTGGGTCGAGCGGCGCGGCGGCGCGCCGGCAGCGAGATATACCGACCGGTCCAACCTTACAGGTCCGCCATCGGTTCGGAAACGCCAACCGTCTCCGCTGGGCAGCACCAGCAACGCGCTCAAAGAGTCGCGCGACAGCGAGGCGCGCACATCGGGATGCAGGTGAAAACGGATCGAAAAGCTCAGGCGCGCTTCCGGGTTGGCGGGCGGGCCGTCTTCGACCGGGCGGAACAGCCCGTCCTCGCCGCGCAGATCCGCTCCGTCCATCGCCATGAATATCCGGCGGCGCAGGCTCAGCCCGAATGCCTTACTGTAGCCGTCATGGCTTGCTTCCAGCCAGACGCCCAGCTCTTCCTCATTGCGCCGCACCTTCACCGGATCAGGCCCGTGCGCCATGCGCGGCCCGACCAGATCGCGCTGCCAGCCCGGCTCCAGCAGGCGCGCCGAGGAGGTCTCCTCCAGCGTCAGCGCCGAGTGGGCGGCGGTGGCAAGAACCGCCTCGCGCCAGCGCGCGCCATGATCATCCGACCAGCCGCAGCTGACGACGATGCGCGCGCCCGAGGCCGCAAACTCGAACGCCAGCGCGCTGGCGTGGCTTTCAGCGCCGTGCAGGCCCGATGGCGGCTCGGCGGCGTCCACGATGACCACGCTGCCGCCCGCTTCGGCCCGGTGATATCCGGTATGGGGCGCGACATTGAACACCTTGCCCGACGGGGCCTTGCCGCCGCCGGCATGGGCCAGCGCGGCGTCCAGTGCGCGTGAATGGCCTTCCCCGCCGCCATGAAAGCCTGGCAGGGCGCCGCCGGGCAGGCGGGCGAAGCGGACAAAGCCGGTCAGCCGGTCCATCGCGCGGCGCACTTCGTCCGGCAGGACAGCGCCACCCGACGCCGCCGCCGCGTCCAGCTCGCACAGGGCGATCAGAACATCTGCCGCCGCCTCCGGGCTGCGGCTGACATGGCCGCCATCGGGCAGGATCTGGGATTTGAGCGCCGTGTCCAGCGCTGCGCCTGCCCGCGTCTTGAGCGCGCCGGGCAGGTCCAGGCAAACCGCGCTCAGCGACAGGGCGATGGCGGCGTCAAGCCGGGTGCGATCAGCCGGTGCGACGCTGAAGGCCCGCGCCAGCCGGCGCGCCTGGCGGCCCAGAGAGGCGATGCGCGGCGGGGCATCCTCGCCGGACAGCAGCGCCGGACCGGACAAGGTCCAGGCGCGCACCCGGACGGCGAGCACGCCCGGCCCCCAGCTGAAGAAATTCCACGCGCCAAAGCGGGCGATCCAGTCATCAACGAGCGTGCACGCAGCCGCGCGCGCCTCTGCCTCGTCCACGGCCAGCAGGTCCGCCAGCCAGCCAAACCCGTGCAGCGCCTCGGCGAAGCGCCGCGAGGGCGCGGGCAAATCCCAGGGCGACTCGCCCAGCGGCACGTTCAGCGTCTCGCCCGACAGAACAAACCGGCCGGCCAGCATGGCGGCGCCGCGCGCCTTGTCGCCCCGGCGCAAGGGCTGCGGCGTCACTGCCAGCCCTTCCGGCGCGCGCCCGCCCAGTGTCAGCGCCCGGTAAGGTCCAAACGCATTGGCGAAATCGGAGAGGTCGCGCCGTGTGCGCCGCGCCAGGGCGGCGGCGAGATCGGCCGGTGTCACATGCCGCGCCATGACGCCCCGCACATCGGCTACTGCCCCCGCAAAGCAGCGATATTGGCGGCGTACTGATCCGGCCCGCCCTTGAAAACGGCCGAGCCCGCGACCAGCGCGTGGGCGCCGGCATTTACGCAGGCGCGCGCCATGGCCGGGTTCACCCCGCCATCCACCTCGATCAGCGTCGACAAGCCGCGCGCATCGACCGATTTGCGCAGCGCCTCGATTTTCCTGAGCTGACTGTCAATGAAGCTCTGGCCACCAAAGCCGGGATTGACGCTCATCACCAGCACCAGGTCCAGCTCGTCCAGCACGTAATCGAGCACGGTTTCGGGCGTGGACGGGTTGAGCGCCGCGCCGGCCTTCTTGCCCAGCGCCCGGATCGCCTGGACCGTGCGGTGAAAATGCGGCCCGGCTTCGGGATGCGCCGTGATCATGTCGGCGCCCGCCTCGGCGTAGGCCGCCAGGAAGGCGTCCACCGGGCTGATCATCAGATGCACGTCAAAGGGCTTGGCCGACCAGGAGCGGATCGCGGCGATCACGCCGGGCCCGATGGTCAGGTTCGGCACGAAATGCCCGTCCATCACATCAACATGGATCCAGTCGGCGCCCGCAGCGTCGCCCGCGCGGACTTCCTCGCCCAGGCGGGCGAAGTCGGCCGAAAGAATCGATGGCGAAATGAGGGGGGCGCTGGCCATGTCTTCTGCGATACCAGCGCGGGCATAACGGAGCAAGCGCGCCGGCTCAGGCGGTGCGCACAATCCGCGCGATAAAGAACCCGTCGAGTCCGCCCGCTTCGGCCCACATATCGGGACGGGTGCGCACCCAGCCTTCGGGCGCCAGCGCCTCCTCAAGCCCTGGCAGCTCGCTTGCCTGCACCGGATCGATGGCGGCGCCGGAATTGCGTGACAGGAAGGCGGGGATCTGGTCCTCGCCCTCCTCGCGCTCCAGCGAGCAGGTGCAGAACACCAGCCGCCCACCAGGCTTGAGCATGGCGAAGGCCGCGTCCAGCAGGCGCGCCTGAATGCGCGACAGCGCCGTGACATCCTCTTCGCGCTTGGACCAGGCCGCGTCCGGGCGGCGGCGCAGCGTGCCGGTGGCGGTGCACGGCGCGTCCAGCAGCACGCCGTCCAGCGGCGCGTCCGGGCGCCAGTCAGCGGCGTCGGCTGCAACCAGAGTGGCGGTGAGGCGGGCGCGCGACAGATTGGCCTCGACCCGTTTCAGGCGGCGGGCGTTGAGCTCCACCGCCGTGACATCAGCCCCGGAGGCCGCGAGCTGCAATGTCTTGCCCCCGGGCGCAGCGCACAGATCGGCGATCGTCTCGCCCCGGCGCGCGCCGAGCAGCCGCGCCGGCAGGGCGGCGGCGGCATCCTGCACCCACCACTCCCCGCTCTTGTAGCCGGGGATATCCTCCACCAGGCCTATGCCTGTGCGGCGGATTGTGCCGGTGGGCAGCACCACGCCGCCAATCTCGGCGGCGATGCGGGCCGGGTCAGCCTCGTGGCGGGCGGTCAGGTCCAGCGGCGGCGGACCGGAGCGGGCCGCAGCCATGGCCCGCGCCGCCGGGGCGCCCCAGGCGTCAGACCAGCGCGCCGCCAGCCAGTCGGGCAGATCGCCCAGCGGATCGGCGCGGCCAAAGATTGCGGCGCCCTTTTCCGACACCCGCCGCAGCACGGCGTTGGACAGCTTGCGGAAGCCCGCGCTTTCCGGGCTCGCCCCCATCAGCTCCACCCAGGCGTCCACAGCGGCGTGAGGCGGGGTGGACAGGATGAACAGTTCAGCCGCGCCGCAACGCAGCACCAGCTGCGCGCGCAGGGCGGTGTCGGGCAAGGGCCGGTCCAGCATGGCGCCAATCGCGGCATCCAGCGCGCCGGGCTGGCGGATCACCGCGGCGGCCAGGGCGCGGGCGAAGGCGCGGTCGCGCACATCCATGGCGGCCCATTCGGGCCGGCCTGCCAGACCCGCATCCAGAGGCGTTCCGGTATCGAACACACCGCGCACCGCAGCCAGCGCCGCAGCGCGGGCGTGCAGATGCGCCGGCAGGGCGGCGGGGCGGACAGGACGGGCGGGGCGGCGTGCGGGGGTGTCGGTCATGGAGCGCCCCGTATCACAGGCACGCCGGTCCGGCGAGCGCGCACGCCAGCACGCGCTGGCGTCAGCTGCGAAGGCGTCAGCTGCGCAGACGCCGGCGGATCGCCTCCACATCATCGGCCAGGGCCGCGTCCGTCGCCAGAGCCGCTGCAATCTTGCTGACCGCGTGGATGACCGTGGAATGATCCCGTCCGCCAAAGCGCCGCCCGATATCGGGCAGGGAGCGCGTGGTCATGGTCTTGGCCAGATACATCGCGATATGGCGCGGGCGCACGAGGGCCTTGGTGCGGCTCTTGGACACCAGATCTTCGGTGGTGATGGAGAAGTGAGACGCTGCGGCCTTCTGGATATCGTCCACCGTGATGCGCCGGTCGGCCTTGACCGGCAGCTCGCCCAGAGCCTCTTCAACGGTCTCCATGGTCACGGCCCGGTTCATGTAGGCCGTGCGCACGATGATGTTATTGAGCACGCCTTCCAGCTCGCGGGCCGAGCTGGTGACGCGGGCCGCCAGAAAGTCACGCACCGCCTCGGGCACTTCAAGATCGGGGCAATGTCGGCGCGCCTGGGCGATCTTGCAGTCGAGGATTTTACGGCGCAGGTCCAGATCGGGTCCGGCCATGGGGCAGGCGAAACCGCCCGCCAGAATGTCGCGCAGGCGCGGATCGGTCACACCCAGCTGGGCGGGCGGGCAGTGCGACGCCAGCACCACCTGCTTGTCGGCAGCCATCAGGGCGGCCACGGTCTGGAGAAACTCCAGCTCGGTCGCCGTCTTGCCCGCGATGAAATGGATGTCGTCGATCAGAAGGACATCGCAATCGCGCACCTGGTCCTTGAAGGGTTGAACGTCGCGGGCGCGCAGCGCCGACTGGAAACCGTTGAGGAATTCTTCCGCCGTCAGGTACAGCGCCTTGCGCCCGGACTCGCCCAGACCCACAGCATGCGCAATAGCGGCCAGGAGATGGGTTTTGCCCACGCCGTAATCGCCGTGGAAATAAACCGGATTGAAGGGCGGCGCGTCGGCATTGGCCACGGCACGCGCCGCCGTCGCCGCCATCATGTTGGCCGAGCCGACCATGAAGGTGTCGAATGTGAAGCGCGGCTCGCGGCTTTCCGCCTGGGCCGGATTTGACGCCCCCCCCAGCGCGGCGCGCGATGCGCCTGACCGCAAGGACGAAGGGCTGAAAGGCGCTTTGGCGTCAGCCAGAGCCGGTTCAGCGTCCTGGCGGGCGAGGGCGGCTTCAGTCGTGATCACGATGTCGCGCGGCGCGTCCTCGACCGAAGCCCAGATCGCGCGCAGACGGGCGCCCAGATTGTCTTCCGCCCAGGCCCGCCCGAAAGCGTTGGGGCAGATCACGCATACCCGGCCGGCCGGGTCCTCCTCAACGCGCAGACGGGCGATTTCGGCGGCGTAGAGAATGTCACCGTACTCCACACGCAGGCGGGCGCGCACAGCACGCCAGATATCCAGCACAGAGTCCGATCCGTTCATATCCACCCCCGTGGCGCGGACCGCCGCATTCGCTGTTGTGTGAAACCCCATGGCCCCGGCCCTTGCTTGCTCGCCACGGTATGAGCCGTGGTCAAACTCTTGATTTTGGACGCACTTCTCTCGCACCGAGCCTTACCCATTTCAGGGGGCCGTTAACTCCGGATGGTCCGTATGGAGAGGACTGTCGTCGAGGCCCACAGAGTACTCGGAGCCGGGCGCGAATCAACCACATTAACCCTGTCCCGGCGCCGATTTGAGCCCTTGACAGACCGATTCACTAGGCAGCTTGGAGGCTTGCGAACTGAAAAAATATTTTGCCCGTTTCGCATCTTGCCAGCAGCCTGAAAATCGGTATCGGCGCCGTGCCGCCTTCCCCCGGCCCCGGGCGCCGGTTCACCTTGTCTGCAAGGCGATTGCAATCGTGACACGCGAACGCTGGACGCACGAAAAACGCCTGCAGCGGATGCTGCAGGCGCCGATGATTTTCGTCCGTTCAGGGAGGTTTTTTACTTAGACGCCATCGCCTTGACGCTGGCGGTCATGCGCGAAACCTTGCGCGACCCGGTGTTCTTGTGAATGACGCCCTTGGAGACGGCTTTCATGACCTCGGATTCGGCCGTGTGAAGGGCGGTTTTCGCCGCAGCTTCGTCACCGGCGGCAACCGCCATCTCCAGCTTCTTCACGAATGTGCGCATGCGCGACCGGCGCGATTTATTGAGAGCCGTGCGGCGCTCGAGCTTGCGCACCATCTTCTTCGCGGAGGCTGTATTCGCCATGGATCGTTCCAAACCTTGTCTTGAGCACGCCAGACGCCATGCGGCGGTCTCGAAATTCCGTGAGGCGCGGCGTATAGCCCCGGTGCGGGCGGGCGTCAATCCTTGCCCGGGGCGAGAGTCAGCGCGGAGGGCGGGTCTAGCGGTGCTTGAAGTGCGCCGCCCGCTTGTCAGCGAAGGCGGCCATGCCCTCGCGCCGGTCTTCAGTGGCGAACTGGGACTGGAATACCCGGCGCTCAAAGCGCACGCCTTCGCTGAGACCCATTTCAAACGCCATATTGATGGCTTCCTTGGTCATCATGGCGATGGGCATGGATTTCGAGGCGATCGTCTGAGCGGCCTCCATGGCCACGTCCAGAAGATCGTCAGCCGGCACCACGCGGGCCACCAGGCCGGCGCGCTCGGCTTCCTCGGCGCCCATCATGCGCCCGGGCAGGCACAGATCCATCGCCTTGGCCTTGCCGACTGCGCGCGGCAGGCGCTGGGTGCCGCCCGCGCCGGGCATGACGCCCAGATTGATCTCGGGCTGGCCGAATTTGGCGGTGTCGGAGGCGATGATGAAATCGCACATCATGGCGATCTCGCAGCCCCCGCCCTGCGCATAGCCCGATACGGCGGCAATGATCGGCTTTCGGAAGCGCGCCACCGACTCCCACGTTTTCTCGAACGGGTCATGGCGGTACAGGGAGATGAAGTCCTTCTCCTGCAACTCCTTGATGTCGGCGCCTGCCGCGAAGGCCTTGGCCGACCCGGTCAGGACCACGCACCCGATGGCGTCATCCGCCTCGAAACCGGCCAGCGCGTCGGTGAGTTCGGCGGTAAGCGCGTCGCACAGCGCGTTGAGCGCGCCCGGGCGGTCCAGCGTGATTACGCCGACGCGGCCTTCGGTTTTGGTCTGGATGGTGGTGTAGGCCATGAGGGCCTCCGCAAAGATGAGTGGGGCGCGCCAGAGAGTGCCTCACTGGCGGCGCAGACGTCAGGCGAACGGCGCGCTACATACATGAAGCCCGCGCCGGGGTCGACACCCCGGCGCGGGCCCATACGCGTCGATAATGGATCGGCTCAGGGGTTGATGCGCTCCACCGTGTGGCCGCGCGCCTGCAGAAGCGCCGCCACGCCCTGCGGACCGGTGACATGACCGGCGCCCACGGCGATGAAGGCTGACTCGCCGCTTTCAAGGATGTCCTCAATAAGCGGGATCCAGTTTTCATTGCGCTGGACGATCAGCACGTCATAGAGATCACCCGAGGTTTCGCGCATGGCGTCATTCATGATGGTATCCAGCTGGTCGGTGTCGCCAACCGCCCAGGCCTGAACCATGCGGTCCAGCAAGCCGGGATCATCCAGCGCCTGCGCCAGACCGATCTCGAAATCGGTGATCTGGGTTTCCAGCGGCATATCGGCGAAGAAGCGCAATTGCTGCTCGATTGTCTCGAAATACCCGAAGCTGGCGCCCGCCTCTTCTCCGGTCGCCTTGAGCCGATGTTCGACGCCGGATTCCGGGTCATAGCCGGCAGCCTGAATCTGCAGGATCGCGACGGTGAGCCCGGCGAGCCAGGGCTGCAGCGGGTTCACAGACGCCTCAAGCGCGCCCGGAGGGGCGCCCAGCCGCTCGGCCATACGCGCCAGATTGGCCTGGGCCTCCTCGCTGATCAGGGCGCTGAGCGTGACGCCGGGGGCGTTCAGGCCCAGCTGCGGAATCAGCGTAGTCATCTCAGCCTGCGCTTCGGGGCTCAGCGCATCCACCTCGAAATAGATGCGATCAGAACCGGCCAGCGCCGCGTCGATCACATCGCTGCGCCAGTCGAGCTCGGGCGGCAGAATATGGACGGTGCCAAACAGGTAGACATCACCGCCTTCGGACGCGACGCGCCAGATAGCAGGATCGGCCTCCACGCTTGCGAAATCGGTTTCGGCCAGCGCCGGCGCCGCAAGCGCGCCCAGCCAGGCCAGGCCGGCAGCCAGTGCGCCGGCGAGCCGTGAAATGCGTCGTGTCATGCGTGTCTCCATTCGTGTCAGTCGCCTGTCGCGCCGTCTGGCGCCAGTCCGGGGAGGACGAGCTGCGCCAAGCTGTCTGGCCCGCCGCAGCTCATACTTGTTATCGTATCATTTGTTGCATGTACACAACAAACCGCTCAACATGTACAAAGTTTCATGCGCACGCCCCTCGGCGCAGGCTCATCTCTGGCAGACCGGGCAATAGAAACTCGACCGGTTCGCCTGCAGGATGCGACGAATACGCGTCTTTCCGCAAGCGCATGGCTGGCCTTCGCGTCCATAGACATCAAAGCTGTGCTGAAAATACCCCATCGCCCCGTCAGCGCCCGCATAGTCGCGCAAGGTCGAACCGCCTGCGGTGATCGCCTCGGCGATCACCGCGCGCACCGCCGCGGCCAGCCGCTCGGCGCGGGCACCGGCAACACTCGCGCACAGGCGCCTGGGGCTGATGCGCGCCCGCCAGAGCGCCTCGCAGACATAGATATTGCCCAGGCCCGCCACGACGCTCTGATCGAGCAGGCCCGCCTTGACCGGCGAGCGCCGGCCGGCGAACGCCTCGCTGAGATAGGGGCCGGAGAACCGGTTGGAATCCGGCTCGGGCCCCAGCGATTTGAGGAAGGGCTGATCGTCTTCACCCGCCGTGGCGAACACGGTCATGAACCCGAAGCGGCGCGGATCGTTGTACGTCACCTCGATGCCGTCCTCGATCTCGAACACCACGTGGTCGTGGCGTGGATCGGCGGGCGGCGCGTAAACGAAGGCGCCCGGCCGGGCGCCGGCATCCGCCCCCGCACTGATCGAGAACCGGCCAGACATGCCCAGGTGCATGAGCAGCGTCTGCCCCGTGTCGAGGCGGGCCAGAAGATATTTCGCACGCCGGTCCAGGCGCGTCACCCGGGCGCCGGTCAGGCAGCGGGCAAACCCGTCCGGAAAGGGAAAGCGCAGATCGGGACGGGCCAGGCGCACCGCCTCGATGCGCCGCCCCTCCATCGCCGGGACAAGCCCGCGGCGCACCGTCTCCACCTCAGGTAATTCGGGCATGGGCGCACTCCTGGCTTGCCGCTCCGTCCAGAGTATCGCGGCCCCGCATCATGGCGCGCCCCTTTTCAGCAGGGCCGTTGCGGTCCAATGTGTGTAGAAACGCCAGAGCAAAACTGATCACACTCAGGAGACAGATTTCATGCGCCTTCCCGTCGCTGCCGCCGCAGCTCTCGCCGGTTTCGCCCTCGCTGCCTGCTCGGAGCGCGAAGGCGCAGGCGAATTGCCGCCCTCCGCGCCGGTCAATCCGTTCGCCGACGCCGAGACGCAGAATTTCCAGTGCGGCGATCTGGAGGTGACAGCCCACTTCATTGAAGGCCGCGCCCGCCTGATCGCCGACAGCCAGACCATTGATCTGGTACAGGTGCAGGCAGAGAGCGGAACCCGGTACGAGGCCGCCGGCGACCCGCGTACCGTGTTTGTCCATGAGGGCGATGAGGCGCGCTTCACCCTGTCGGGCGAGGACTATCCGGCCTGCGAAACGGCCAGCGGCGAATAGGCGCGGCTCTGCGCGCTGGCGCGCCCTGAAGCAGCGGTCTAATTTGACGCTCATGACTGACCGCCAGACAGATACCGCCTCTTTCGGCTTCCGCGAGGTGCCCCGCAGCGCCAAGGTCGGGCTCGTGCGCGAGGTGTTTGACCGCTCGGCGCGGCGCTATGACCTGATGAATGATCTGATGAGCCTGGGCGTTCATCGGGTCTGGAAGGACATCACCATCACCCGCGCCGCGCCGCGGCCCGGCGCCCGGCTGATTGATGTGGCTGGCGGTACGGGCGATCTGGCGCGGGCGTTTCTGGATCGCGCCGATGCGCTGCAGACCCGCCGTGGCGGCGCGCCAGCCGAGGCTGTGGTGGCCGATATCAATGCCGAGATGCTCGGCGCCGGCCTCAAGCGCGGGGCGCGGCCCCATCTCGACTGGGTGTGCGCCAACGCTGAAAGCCTGCCCTTCAAGGACGCCCATGCCGACGCGGTGACCATCGGTTTTGGCATCCGCAACGTCACCGACCGCCTGACCGCGCTGAAGGAAATGCGCCGGGTGCTGCGGCCTGGCGGGCGCTTTGTCTGCCTGGAGTTCTCCCGGCCCACCACCCGCGCGCTGGAGCGGGTGTATGACGCCTGGTCATTCAATGTAATTCCATGGCTGGGCGAGAAGGTCGCGCGCGACCGTGACAGCTATCAGTATCTGGTGGAATCCATCCGAAAATTCCCCCACCAGAGCGCCTTCGCCACCGAGATGGAGGCCGCCGGCTTTTCCCGCGTCTCCGTCACCAATCTGTCCGGCGGAATCGCGGCGATACATGTGGGCCGGAACGGGTAGTCGCGGCGGGCGGCTGGATTGTGGCGCCTGCGCGGGTCTCAAGATAGTCGAATACGGCTGGCTATCGCGGCGCGCGCTGCGGCCTCTTGCCGGCCTGCATGCGCTGATAGACCCGCACGCCCGCTGCGCCTGCTCCAACGCCGGCCAGCGCCGCCGCAACGCCAAGCGGCCAGCCAAAGGCTGAAACCACCACGGCGGCAAGCAGTCCCGAGAAGAGTCCGGCCGTGACCATGACGATGGCCACTCTGATGATGGTATTCATGTCTGCGCGCCTCCTCGGCCTGTGGGCAGCGCGAGCTAGACCGGCGCCGGCGCCAGGCAATCGTACGCCGCCGCGGCAAGCCGTAGCGCCTGCTCGCCCGTCGCGGCGCGCTCACCGCGTGGTGGAGGGGACGGGGGGCCAGGTGCGCGCGATCCGGTGACGCGCCCCCCGCGCGTCATGACGCAGCCCCTGGCTCTCGCCAAATGCGCTGGCGCGCCCTAAACACCATCCCCGTGTTTGCAACCGTTTCCCATCTCGCCCGGCTGGCCCGGGTCGCCTGGACGCTGGCGCGCCATGACGCGATCTTTCCGGCGGAGTATCAGGCTGTGTTTCCCGCGCCCGCGCGCTGGATGGGCCGGTTTGCGCGCCTGATCGCCATCCGCGACCGCGCTACCAATCCGGGGGTCCGGCTGGCCCATGCGCTCGAAGCCCTCGGCCCCGCCTATGTGAAATTCGGTCAGGTGCTGGCGACGCGCGCCGATGTGATCGGAGCGGAGTTTGCGCAAGGCCTGGCGCGCCTTCAGGACCGTATGGCGCCCTTCCCCGACGCTGAGGCGCGCGCCATTATCGAGGCCGAGCTTGGCGCGCCGGTGGATCAGATATTCGCCGAGTTCGGGCCGTCCGTGGCCGCCGCCTCCATCGCCCAGGTGCACAAGGCGACCACGCCCGACGGCCAGGTTGTGGCGGTGAAAATCCTGCGCCCCGGCATTCACCAGCGCATCGCCCGCGATATCGCCGCCTTGCGCCTGGGCGCGCGCCTCGCCGAGGGCCTGTTCCCGCAATCGCGGCGCATGGAGCCGCGCGCCTTTGTGGAGACGGTGTCGCGCTCGCTGGTGCTGGAGTTGGATCTGCGCCTTGAGGCCGCCTCGGCGAGCGAGCTGGCCGAGGCGTCTCTGGCGGCGGAGAACTTCTCGGTACCTGAAGTGGACTGGGCGCGCACCGCCAAGCGGGTCCTGACCCTGCAATGGGTGGACGCCATCCCGCTCACCGATTTCGCCGCCATCGAGGCGGCCGGGATCGACCGGGACAAGCTGGCGCGCGATCTGACCGACGCCTTCCTGTCCACCGCGCTGGAGCGCGGCGTGTTCCACGCCGACATGCATGCGGGCAATCTGTTCGTGGGCCGCGACGGCCGGCTGTGGGCGGTGGATTTCGGGATTATGGGCCGGCTGGGCCGGGAGGAGCGGCGCTATCTCGCCCTCATTCTCAACGGCTTCCTGACCCGCGACTATGACGGCGCGGCCGAAGCGCACTTTCAGGCGGGCTATGTGCCGGGGCGCCATTCGCGCGCCGACTTCGCCAGCGCGCTTCGCGCTGTGGCCGAGCCGATTTTTGGCAAGAGCGCCAATGAAGTGGCCATGAGCCGGGTGCTGCTGCAGCTGTTCGAGATCACCGATCTGTTCGACATGCACCTGCAGCCCCAGCTGGTGCTGTTGCAGAAGACCATGGTGCAGGCTGAGGGCGTGTGCCGCATGCTCAGCCCGCAGCACAATATGTGGGAAGCCTCGGCGCCCGCCGTGACGCGCTTCATGCGCCGTGAGCTGGGGCCCGAGGGTAAGGTCCGCGATCTGGTGCGCGATCTGGAAGCCCTGCGCACATCGGTGATGGCCCTGCCCGCCACGCTGGAGCGCCTGACCGAAGCCGCTGAACG
>JAIUMW010000030.1 GCA_022565365.1 Oceanicaulis sp. | reverse complement strand
TGGCCAGCGCCAGTGCGTCCCACAGCGCGGACTCATCGGCGTCCGGGGGGGGGTGGGGATGGTTTGCCGCCCCCGTCCGTCAAAACAGCTCGGCGCGGTGGCCGGCAAGCGCCAGACGCGCGCGGGCCGCGCCGGGATCAATCTCCGTGAGCGATGCGCCGCCGAGCCGCACCGTCCCCGCCTGCGGCGCATAGAAGGTGAGCGCCAGGCGGATCAGCGAGGATTTGCCTGCGCCCGACGATCCCACCACCGCGACGCGCGCGCCTTCGGGCAGAGCGAGATCGAGCCCGTCGAGGGCGGGCCTGTCCGCGCCGGGATAGGTGAAGCGGACGTTTTCAAACGACAGATCATGACCGGCAGGCGCAGCGGCGGGGCGTACGGGGCGGATGCGGGCTGGCGCCATTTCGGCCAGCGCGCGCATGCGCCTTGCGGCGGCGCGGGTCTGGCCCAGCTGCTCGCCCGCCTGCACCATGGGGGCGGCGGTTTCAAACAGGGCGAACCCGGCAAAGCCCGCCAGCGCCGCGATTGCCGGGTCCGCCCCGCCGGCATGGGCGGCGGCGAAACCGGCCACCAGCGCGATGGGCGCGGCCAGTCCCAGCACAGCGCCGTGGAAGCGCCCCTGCGCGGCCAGCGCACGCTGGGCGTTGATCCAGTCCCGGCTGGCGGCTTCCAGTCTGGCGATCACGCGCGTCTCTGCGCCGCCCGCTTTGAGATCAGCCAGACCCGCAGCGAGATCGGCGGCTTCGGCTCGGGCGCCCGCGCTGGCGGAGCTCACCGCGGCGCCGGGCGCCTCGCCGCTGCGCGCCGCGATGACGGGTAGCAGGATGGCCGACACGGCGTAGACGCCGAGGACTGCTGGCAGAGCCGACGGCGCGGTGAGCGCCAGCAGGACCGCCGCCCCGGCCACAACGGCGAGCGCGGCGGCGACAGGTGTGAGCAGACGCATGAACAGACCGTCCAGCGCATCCACATCGCGGGTCACGCGCGCCAGCAGATCGCCGCTGCGCATCCCTGTCAGGGGGCCTGGCGCCAGCGGCGTGGCGGCGTCGAACACCCACAGGCGCAATCTGGCGATGGAGCGGAAGGCGCCGTCATGACTGGCCAGGCGCTCGAGATAGCGCAGGACCGGGCGCGCCAGGGCGAGGATGCGCAAACCGCCGCCGCCAATCAGCGCCCCGAAGGCGAGCCCCGCGCCTGCGGCGGCCGCCGCAGACACCCATCCGGCCAGGGAAAACAGCGCAAGCCCCGCCAGCGCCGCCAACATGGCGAATACGGCCCCCAGCGCGAGCCGGAACCGGTCCTCGCGGGCGAGGGCAAGAAAATAGATGAGGTCTTTCATGCCGCTTCAGCCCGGATCTGAAGGCTGACCACATGGTGGCAGGCGTCGCGCACGGCGGGAGAGTGAGTGGCGATGATCACGGTGCGCCCGCGCGCGGCGACGGTCAGCGCGGCGATGAAGCGCTGCTCGCTCTCGCCGTCGAGATGGGCGGTGGGTTCATCCAGCAGGATCAGCTTGCGGTCAGCGGCCAGCGCGCGCGCCAGCGCGATGCGCTGGGCCTGCCCGCCGGACACGCCGGCGCCCTGTTCGCCGAGCCGGGTGTCGAGGCCATCAGGCAGGCTGGCGGCGAATTCCATCACGCCTGCGGCCTCGGCGGCGGCGAGGATGGCGGCTTCGGGAAGCTCTGGATCAAACAGGGCGATATTCTCGCGCACGCTGCCATGGAACAGCCGCGCGCGCTGACCGACCCAGCCTGCAGCGCCGGCCAGCGGCGCGGCGAGGGGGGCGTCATCAAGGCGGATCTCGCCGCCGGTGAGCGGGGCGTAGCCCATCAGGAGCTTCAGCGCGGTGGATTTGCCCACGCCGGACGGCCCCCACAGCGCGGTGCTCTCGCCTGCGGGCGCGGTGAAGCTCAGGGGCGCCAGACCTTCGCGCCCGCCGGGATAGCGGCAGGCGGCGTTGATGAAGCGGATGTGCGGCGCGGCGGTGATGACCGGCGCCGGACCTGCGGCGCCCGTTGCTGCGTCATCTTCAAACAGGGGCGCCAGCGCCTCGGCGGCGGCTTCGGCGTCGGCGCGGTCATGATAGGCGGCCGCGACGCGCCTGAACGGCATGTAGACTTCCGGCGCCAGCAGAAGCGCGAACAGTCCGGCCTGCGCGCTGCCCTCTGCACCAATCGCAAACGGCCAGGCGCCGCTCCGCGCCAGCGCGGTCTGGAGCGCCACGCCGGCTGTGGCGGCCGCCGCGATCAACTCCAGCGCGCCCGAGGACAGGAAGGCCGCACGCAAGATCGCCATGGTGCGCTGGCGGAACGCCTCGGCGGCGCTGGCCAGGCCCGCGCGCTCATGGGCCGCAGCGTCGAAGGCGTTGAGGGTTTCCAGCGCCTGCAGCCGGTCATTGAACCGCCCGGCCATGCGCCGCAGCGTGTCCATCTGGCCGCGTGCGGCGGCCGCCGCGCCCATGCCGGTCAGCGCCAAGGCGATGACGAGGATCGGGGCGCTGCCCAGATAGATCAGCCCCGCCGCCGGGCTCGCCCACAGCGCCAGAGCGGCCAGCATGAGGGGGACAGGGGCGGCGAGGCGCGAGACCGGCAGGAAGCGCGAGAAATAGCCGTCGAGTTTCTCCACCCCTTCGATCAGGGCGGACGACAAGGCCCCGCTGTCATGGCGCTCGGTGAAGCCCGGCCCGCGCACGGCCAGGGCATCCGCAGCGGCGCGGCGCACATGGGCGCGCACCTGCGCGCCGGCTTCGAATCCGGCGCGCGCCTCGCCCCACTGGACGCCGGCGCGGATGGCGGCGAAGACGGCGGCCAGCGCCGCCCAGGTCCAGGGCGATGCGCCCGCGATCAGCGCGGCGACTGCGCCCGCCGCGCACCAGGCGAAACCGGCATAGAGCAGGGCCTGGGCCCGGCCCCGCGCCGCCCCGCGCCAGGACCGCCCGGCCGCGCGGCGGCCCCAGGCGGAGAGCAGGCGGCCATGGGTGCGCCGCGCTTGGGCGGCGGCGTCTGCCTGGGGCGGGAGGGGAGCGGTGAGCGTCTCGGCCATGCGCCTTCGCGTCAGATCACGCGCCGCGCGGGGCGCGCGGCGATCACGAAAGGGGCGGTATAAACGAATTGCACGCCCGGGCGCCAAGCCCTTGCAGACAGAACGCGGGAAAATGCCACGGGGCCGGGGCGCGCAAGGTGGCGCTGCGGCGTCCGGTCAGCCCGCCTCGACGCATTCGGGAAGGCGCTGGCCGGCAACGTGGCTGCAAATACCGACTGGCCCGTTCCACCGGCGGGTCAGGGCTTTATGTTCGTCGCTGGTGATCGGCTGGCTCGTGCCGTGGATGAACCAGCGTCCCAGCTCGTCGCGCACCGGCACCAGCGTGCTGCGGAAATACAATGGCGCGCCGGTAGCGCGGTCTTGCGCTGACCAGGCTACATCCATGAGCGTCAGGCGGCCTTCGAACCCGCCCCTCTCGATGAGAGTGTTGACGCCCGCGCAGACTTCCGGCGTATCGCCCGGATCCATGGCGGCGCCAACTTCCAGCCCCGGCGCGCCGGGGGCCAGCGTGTCCCTGAGCGCGATTGAGGAGCGGCTGGCCGCCTCCACCCACAAGGCGCCGTCGCGCAGGCTGAGCAGGAACATCAGGTGCGGGGAGTACTGCACGACTGCCTTGAAGGAATCGAAGACCGGCCGGTGTTCGGGCGCCGCCAGAAGCGCGTGCAGGCGCGCCTCCACATCGGCGGAGGGGCGCTGCACGCCGCCTTCAAGGCGCGAGATATAGGCCTGGCTGACCCCGATCAAATCGGCGGCCGCAGCCTGTTTGAGATTGTTGCGCGTCCGGAAGGCGCGCAGTTCATTGCTCCAGTTCATTGATCCTGAATGCCCTTTCGCAAATCCGTCGAAGACTGCCGTCCACATTCCCATACCAGATTTGCGGTCAATTGGAATAATGTATGCGCAGGCTCACTGACTGCGTTCAACTAAAGCCCGGGCGGGTACGGGGCTGCGCACCGGGCGCCGCGGCGTTCTTGACCCTTGCCGCACGCCCCGTACTGTCCCGTCAAGACAGGCGCCGGTCCAAGCGCGCCGCGCCCCGGGAGGTTCACATCATGGGTCTGATCACGGCGATCCGCCGCGAACTGTTTTACATCACAGAGCTGCGCCGCCTCCTGGGCGCGCTGGGGTCCATCACGCCGGATTCGGAAACCCTGACCCCTGACCTGCTTGAAGCGAGCGTGGACGCCCACGCCAAGCGGATCGCCTTCCTTGATGAGGACAATCGCGAGATCAGCTATTCCGAGTTCGACGCCTATGCGAACCGGATCGCCAACTGGGCCGTAGACGCGGGCGTTGAGCCGGGCGGCACCGTGGCGCTCTATATGGGCAATCGCTGGGAATATGTGGCCGCCTGGTACGGCCTGACCAAGGTCGGGGTGATCGCCGCCCTGCTTAATAATCAGGTTCAGGGTCAGGCGCTGGCCCATGGCGTGACCATTGCGGGCGCCGATCATCTGATCGTCGAGGGCGCGCTGGCCGGCCAGTATCTCACCGCCCGCGATGCGCTGAACGGCAAGATCCGGGTCTGGGTCACCGACGGCGCCCAGGGCGAGATCGACGGCGCGTCCGATTTCGATGCGGCGCTGGGCGCGGTTTCTGACGCCCGCCCGGACCGCTCGCGCCGGGAGCATCTGCGCGCCAAGGACCCGTGCCTGAAAATGTACACCTCGGGCACAACGGGTCTGCCCAAGGCCGCCATCGTCGCCCATACCCGCGCCATGTACTACCTGCAGGCCTTCGGCGTTGCGGCCAAGGCCAGGTCATCAGACCGCATGATGATGGTGCTGCCGCTCTATCACGCCACGGGCGGGCTGTGCGGCGTGGGCGCGGCCCTGTCATTCGGCGGCGCGGTGATCGTGCGGCGCAAGTTTTCCGCCAGCCGGTTCTGGTCTGATGCGGTCGAGACCAAGGCCACCATGTTCATGTATGTCGGCGAGCTGTGCCGCTTCCTGGTCGCGGCCGATCCGGCGCCGGAGGAGAAGAAGCACAAGATCCGGGTGGCCATCGGCAACGGGCTGCGCCCCGATGTCTGGCCGCGATTTGTGGAGCGCTCGGGCATTCCACGCATTCTGGAATTCTATGGTGCGACGGAAGGCAATGTCGGCCTGCTCAATCTGGATTCAAAGCCCGGCGCCATTGGCCGGGTGCCGCCGCTGCTGAAAAAGCGCTTCAACATCCAGCTGGTGCGCTTTGACGTGGAGAAGGAAGAGCCCATTCGCGGCGCGGACGGGCGCTGCATCCCGTGCAAGCCGGGCGAAATTGGCGAGGCCATCGGCGAGATCCGCGCCGACGACGCCCGCTACCGCTTTGACGGCTATGAGGATGAGGAAGCCACGAAGAAAAAAGTCCTCACCGACGTGTTCGCCAAGGGCGACCGGTATTTTCGTACCGGCGATCTGATGAAGGCGGACAAGCTGGGCTATTATTATTTCATCGACCGGATCGGCGACACCTTCCGCTGGCGCGCCGAGAACGTGTCCACCAATGAGGTGGCCGAGGTGCTGGGCGTGCACCCCAATGTCGTCCAGGCCAATGTCTATGGCGTGGAGGTGGAGGGCTATCCAGGCCGCGCCGGCATGGCGGCGCTGATCGTGGCCGACGGCTTCGATCTCGACGCCCTGCACGCCCATGTGCACCGGGAGCTGGCCGCCTATGCCCGGCCGCTCTTCATCCGGCTGCACAAGGAAACGCCGGAAATGCACACCACCGGCACGTTCAAGCTGAAGAAGGCCGATCTGGTGAAAGAGGGCTGGGATCCCGAAAAGATCGCCGATCCGGTCTATTTCGACGATGTGGAGGCGGGCCAGTATGTGCCGCTGACGCCCGAAATCCGCGCAGACATTGAAAGCGGCAAGCGCCGGGTATGACACCGGACGCGGTTCTCTCTTTCTGGTTTGACGAGGCCGGGCCCGAGCGCTGGTTCGGCGGCGGGCCGCAGTTCGACGCCGAGGTGCGCCGCCGCTTCGGCCCGATGGCGCATGACTTTCGCACCGCACGCTCGGTGCGCGACCATGCCTGGCTGGACGAGTCGGACAGCGCGCTGGCGCTGGTGCTGGTGCTCGACCAGTTCCCCCGCAATATCTGGCGCGGCTCCAACGCCGCCTTCTCGCTGGACAGGCTGGGGCTGGAGGCGGCGCATGTCATGCTGGCGGCTGGCCATGACATGGCGTTGGCCGAGGAGCGGCGCAGCTTCGCCTACATGCCCTTCATGCATTCAGAATCGCTCAGCGATCAGGATCTGTGCGTGCGCCTGTGCGAAGAGCGGCTGCCGGAAGGCGAGGGCACGCTGCGCCATGCGCGGGCCCATCGCGATATCATCGCCCAGTTTGGCCGCTTCCCCTATCGCAACGCGGTCCTCGGCCGCGCGGATACGCCCGAGGAAGCCGCCTGGCTGGCGGCGGACGGATACCGGCCGGCCTGAGCACGTCTCAAGCCGGGCGCCCGTCCGCGCCCGGCAAAACACGCCCCCCGGCAGGGATGACTCGGCGCGCCGGCTGAGGCTGACATGCAAGCCTTTGATATTTAACGGTTCACCTTTGGCAGGCGGTTTGCACTTCGAATTCAGGTTTCATTGCCGGAGTGCTCATCCATGACCGCCGCTGCCCGTCCGTCCCGCATCACGCCCCAGGATATCCGGATGATCGCCTTCACCCTGGTGGAGCGTCACGGCGCCCAGGCGTTGGGCTATGCCGATCAGGCGGTGTGGGAAATGGAAGATCAGGGCGAGGCCGAGTGCGCTGACGCCTGGCGTGCGCTGCGCTCGGAGATCGAGGACGCGCTGTCGGGCCGGATACTGCGCAGCCAGCCAGTGCGTCTGCACTGACCGGGGTATACGCTCGGTCCGGTGACGCCTGTTCTTATTCCGGTCATGGTCAGATGTGATATGGTGCACCGCACAACACGCCTGCCTGACCGCTGGAGTCCGCACCCCAGATGAGCCAAGACCAGAATTCGGTTGAAAAATGGATGGAACAGTCCGGCATTGCGGACCTGTTCAGCACCCAGCGCACCACCCAGGCCATGCGTGATGCGCTGGCGCGCGCGCGCGACCTGATCGACGTGCCGCCGCCCCCTGTCGACCATTGCGAGGACATCACCCTGCCCGGCGCGGACGGCGAACTGGCCGCGCGCATCTACCGGCCCTATGGCGCCATTGAGGGCGCCGGGCTTTTATATTTTCATGGCGGCGGTTTCATGGTCGGGACTCTCGACAGCCATAATGCGCTGTGCCAGCGGCTGGCGGCGGTGTCGGGCGTATCGGTCTGTGCCGTGGCCTATCGCCTGGCGCCCGAGCATCCGTTTCCGGCGGCGGTGGATGATGCGCGCGCCGTACTGGACGCAGCGCTGGACGGCGCCTTGTCAGACTACGGATTTGACGCCGCCCGGCTGTCGGTCGGCGGCGATTCAGCGGGTGGCAATCTCGCAGCAGGGCTGGCGCAAGATGCGCGCGGACGCCTGGCGTTTCAGCTGCTGATCTATCCACTGCTGCAGCTGGTCGAAGTGAAGAAGGCCCGGCCGCGCTGGCAGGAAGGGCCGATCCTGTCGGTGCGCTTGCTTGAAGATATCGTGAAGGGGTATCTGGCGGGCGCCGACGCGTCGGATGTGCGCGCCTCGCCCCTGTTCGAGAACGATCTCACCGGTGTCGCGCCGGCGTATATTCTGGCGGCTGAATTTGACCCGCTGATGGACGAGGACCGCGCCTATTCCGAACGCCTCGCGGCCAGCGGCGTACCCGTAACCTTCAAGCTGTGGAACGCGGCGCCACACGGGTTTCTCAATATGTCGCGCCTCGCCCCCGCCTGCATTCCGGCGATTGAACACGCCGCGAAGGCGCTGGCCAAGGCGTATGTGTAAGCGGACGTTCAGCATCCCCTGCTTGCATGGTGGCTGTTCTGACGCTAGCTGAACG
Source organism: Oceanicaulis sp. (assembly GCA_022565365.1). Taxonomy (GTDB): domain Bacteria; phylum Pseudomonadota; class Alphaproteobacteria; order Caulobacterales; family Maricaulaceae; genus Oceanicaulis. The sequence goes on along the minus strand of JAIUMW010000030.1, from coordinate 11,140 downwards.
GGTATGATCACTCTGCCTGAGGCCTACCGGCCTGACCCCAGCTTCGCTGCCCTCGGGCCTGATTTCGCCGACGTGGTCGCGCCTGTCAATTTTCCAAAGGCCGAGCCGCGCTCCTGGAATCATCGCTGGGCGCGTGAGATGGGTCTGGACGGGCTGGATGAAACGGCGCGCCGACGCCATTTCCACCGGTTTGATCCCTTGCCGGACAACCAGTCAGCGCCGCTGGCGATCCGCTATCACGGGCATCAATTCCGCACCTATAACCCTGAGATCGGCGACGGTCGCGGCTTCCTGTTCGCCCAGGCCCGCGACAGTCACGGCCGGCTTCTGGATTTCGCGACCAAGGGATCGGGTCAGACACCCTATTCGCGCTCCGGCGATGGCCGGCTGACGCTGAAAGGCGCCGTGCGCGAGGTGCTGGCCGCCGAGATGCTGGAGGCGTTGGGCGTCTATACCAGCAAGGTGTTTTGCGTCTACGAGACCGGCGAACCCCTGCATCGCGGTGACGAACCATCCCCCACGCGTTCGGCGGTCATGACGCGCCTGTCCCATTCCCATGTGCGTTTTGGCGCGTTCCAGCGTCATGCCTATTTCGACCGCTCCGATCTGGTGGGCGAGCTGGCCGCCTATGCGGTGGAAAGCCTTGTGCCCGAAGCGGCGGCGCATCCGGAGGGGCGCGGCGGAGGGCTTCTGGATTCGGCGTGCCGGCGCTCGGCCGAGCTGGCGGCGCAATGGATGGCGGCGGGCTTCGTCCATGGCGTTCTCAATACGGACAATCTGGTGGTGACCGGGGAAAGCTTCGATTACGGCCCGTGGCGCTTCCTGCCGCATTTCGAGCCGGGCTTCACCGCCGCCTATTTCGATCATTCGGGCCTGTACGCCTATGGCCGCCAGCCCGAATCGGTGTTCTGGGCGCTGCAGCAGCTGGGCGGGGCCTTGAGCCTGATCGCCGAGCGCGAGGCGCTGATTGATGCGCTGGCGGGCTTTCCGGACCACTACAAGCGCGCGGTGCGCGCCGCTTTCCTGCACCGGCTGGGGCTGGAGCCGCTGGACGATGAGGCCGACGGTGCGTTCGTGACCGCCTTCCTCGACGCCCTGAAGGCCACCCGCCTGCCCTTCGAGGCGGTGTTCTTTGACTGGTTCTGCGGCGATCAGGCGCGCGCCCTGTCGAGCCCGCGGGCCGAGACCTACAAGTCCGAGCTGTTCGCCCCGGTACGCGATGGCGTGGCGGCGCGCGCGCCTGTGCGCCCTGAACGTCTCGCCCATGCCTATTTCGCGCGGCCTGAGCCCGTGCATCTGGTGATCGAGGCGGTGGAAGGGCTGTGGGCCCCCATCGCTGAACACGATGACTGGAGCGTGTTCGACGCGACGCTGGAGGCGATCAGCGAAGCGCGTGCAGGCTATGACCTGGGGCGGGGGCGGCCCGGCTTTCTGGAGGATTAGGTGATGGATGAGCCTGAGCTGCTGGCCGCGCCAGGCTTCGCCGCGCCGGGGATCGTCCACGCCTTCACCACCCGCACCGGCGGGGTCAGCGAAGGACCCTACGCCAGCCTGAACCTGTCCTGGTCGCGCGGTGACGACACGGCGCGGGTGGAGGAAAACCGCGCCCGGGTGGCCCGCGCGCTGGGCGGGGTGGAGCTGGTGTTTCTCAATCAGGTGCATGGCGCGGTGGTCCATCGTGTGGACCGCAAGCCCGAAGGCGCCTGGTCGGCGGGCGAGGGCGATGCGCTGATCACCGACCGGCCGGGCCTCGCCCTGTGCGCCCAGACGGCTGATTGCACGCCGGTCCTGCTGCACGATCCCGAACACCACGCCATCGCCGCGATCCATGCCGGCTGGCGCGGCGTGATCGCGCGGGTGATCCCCGCCACGCTGGCGGCGATGCGCGAGGCCTATGGCACACGGGCCGGTGCGGTGCGCGCCGCCATCGGCCCGGCGGTGTCGCGGCCCAATTACCGGGTTGGTCCCGAAGTGCTGGCGCAGTTTGAAGCCGAGTTCGGCGTGCTGGACGACGGCCTTGCCGGCCCGCGCGATGCCGGGGGCGGGGCGGGGCTTGATGTCGCAGAAAGCTGCGCGCGCCAGCTGGCGGCGGCGGGCGTGGCGCAAGAGGCCATCGCGCGCCTCACGCTATGCACGTTTGCCAACGAGGCGCGCTTCTTCTCCTGCCGCCGCGCAGCGCGCGATGGCCATGCCGGCGCCTTTGGCGGCCAGTGCGGGATCATCGCGCTTACCCCCAGCTGATCACGGCCCCGCCCCTTGCGCGAATCCGGCGCCGCCCTGATAAGCGGGGCAGGAGGCGGCGTTCATGATGCAACTGGCTTTGGAATCCTGGATCTATCTGGGCGGCGTCGCCGCGATCCTGGCGGTGCTGATCTGGCTGGCGCTGCGCAAGCCGAAAGCGGCTGCGGGGGTGGATCCCGAGCGGCTCTACGAAATCCGCGCCGAGCGCGATGACTGGCGCACGCGCGCTGAAAGCGCGGCGCGCGATCTGGCGGACGCCAGGGCGCGCATCGCCGGGCTCGAGGCCGCTCTGGAATCCGACCGCGCCCACCATGCTGAAAAGCTCGAAGCGCTGGAAATGGCGCGCAAGACTCTGGACGAAGCCTTCGAGGCGACAGCCCAGAAAGTCCTCAAGGCCAGCGGCGCCGAGCTGCAAGTGCGCAGCACCGAGACCCTTACCTCCCTGCTCAAGCCCCTGCGCGAACAGCTTGATGGCTTCCGCCAGCAAGTGGTCGCTGATTCCGAAAAGCGTGTCGGCCAGACCTCCGCCCTGCATCAGCTGGTCCAGACCCTGCACGCGGACGCCCGCACCATGTCGAGCGAGGCCAAAAACCTCGCCAACGCCCTGCGCTCACAGTCAAAAATCCAGGGCGACTGGGGCGAGATGGTGCTGTCGAGCATTCTGGAGAAGGCAGGCCTGCGCGAGGGCGCCGAGTTTCAGACCCAGACCAGCGAGACCGGCCCGGACGGGGCGCGCCTGCGCCCGGACGTGGTGGTCGCCATGCCCAACAATCAGCGCCTGGTGATCGATTCCAAGGTCAGCCTGACCGCGTTCGAGCGTTGCGTGAACGCCGAGACGGACGAGGAGCGCGGTGCGGCGCTGAAAGCCCATCTGGCCTCGGTGCGCACCCACATCCGCTCGCTGGGGGACAAGGACTACGCCCAGCTCTATGAGGGGGTGAGCTTCACCCTGATGTTCATCCCGCTCGAAGGCGCGGCCTCGCTGGCCTTGCAGAATGATCCCGAACTTGCCGCCTTCGCCTGGGAGCGCGATGTCATGATCGCCACACCCACCACGCTGATGATGGCCATGCGCACGGTTCATAATCTTTGGACGATTGACCGTCAGAACCAGAACGCCCGCGACATCGCCCAGCGCGCAGGGCTGCTCTACGACAAGTTTGAGGGCGTCCTCACCGATCTCGACAAGGTGGGTGATCAGATCGGCCGCGCGCGCGGCAGCTGGGAGGAGGCGCGCAAGAAGCTGGTGGACGGGCGGGGCAATCTGGTCTCACAGGTCGAGACGCTCAGGAAGCTCGGCGCCAGCACGAAGAAGCGCCTGGGCGATAGCTGGCTGGATTCCGCCGGCGAAGAGGAGGCGGATGACCCTGACGCCCCGCCCGCGATTGAAGACGGGCGCGGCTGAGCGTGTACCCGGATCAGGCTGCGGCGCGCTTGGCGGCATAGTCCTGCAGGGCCTGCGTCACGGCGGTCATGGCCCCGGCCCAGTCGCGATAGAATTGTCCGGCGAAGGTGCGGGTCTGCGGATACCAGAGCATTTCGCGCTGGCCCAGCATCGCCCAGCTGATCAGGGTCGGCCGGATGAACCAGACATTCCCGCCGACCGCCGCAGCCAGATTGGTGCTCGCGTTCATCGGTCCCAGCACCAGATCACACGCCTTGCCGATAGCGGCCACGCCGTCGAGATCATCCTTCAGATCAAGACCTTCAGGCGTATGGATGCGCACGCCATAGCGCTTTTCCGCCGCCGCGATCTCGTCGGACGTGTCTCCTTATTGCAGGTTCACGAAGGTCACGCCCGGCGTCTTCAGGACCGGCGCCCAAAGATCAAATGCGGCGAAGTGTTTGGAACGCGTAGCGTCCATCTTCAGTGACTTCCACAAGAGGCCGACTTTCAGGCTTGGCCCCATGGCGGCGAGTTGCTCGCGGAACGCCTCCACGCGCGCGTCGTCGGCGGTAAGGAAGGCGGCGCGGTCAGGGAAGCTCTGCGCATTGGGGCGGAAGGCGCGCATCAGGCTGCCCACCGGCGCCCAATAGTCATGATCACCCTCGCGCACCAGATCCGGCGCGCTGCGATGCTGGCGCGCCTCGCGCTCGATCGTGTAGTGGCGCGCGACCTTGGCGGTGGGGAAGGAGCGCTGGAACAGCGGGATGAGGCGCTTCTCGCAGGCGATGCGCACCTCGCCGTCCGGACCGGCCGCCTCGATCACGTCGGGCAGGACATTGGCGAACAACACCTCGTCACCCAACCCCTGTTCACCCATCACGACCAGAGTTTTGGCGTCAAGCTCGCTCGTGTCGGTTCCGTTCCAGGACCGTCCCGGAATCAGGAAATTGGTGGCGTGGCGATAATGCATATTGCGCCGCCACTCATACCACTCCCAGCCCTTCGAGATGCGCCCGGCCGCCAGCAGGGTGTGGGAGTAGCCGTGGCTGGAGACCACCCGGTCCTGTTCGGACGCCGGGTTTTCCAGCGCCGCCTCGAAATGCGGCAGGGCGGCATGCGGATCGCCGTTAAGCTCCAGCGCATAGGCCATGTTGTGGTGGGCGCGGGCAAAGCCGGGCTTCAGGCGCAGCGCCTCGGCGAAGAAGGTCAAGGACTGATCGGGCTGGCCCCAGTCCATCAGCGTTGTGCCCAGCGCATTCCACAGCTCGGTGGTTTCGGGCGCAGCGTAGATGGCGGCGCGCAGGAGTTCGACGGAGGCCTCATACTGGCCCTTGTCGCGCAGAACCCCCGCCAGATTGATTACGCCATTGGGGCAGTTGGGCTTGAGCTGTAGCTGCAGGCGCAGGAATTTCTCCGCGCCATCGAGCATATTGAGCTTCCACGCCGCCATGGCGAGATTGGAATAGATATCAGGATTGTTCGGCTCCAGCCGCCAGGCGCGCTCATAGAATTCCAGCGCCTTGGACAGGCGCCCGAGCCGCTCCAGCGCCAGCGCCATGGCCTGATTGGCGATCGGCAAGTCGGGGTTCAGGCTCAGCGCGTTCAGACACAGCCGCGCAGCCTTGGCGGCGCCGGCTGGACCCCCGTCCATTTCCTTGATCGCCCGGCGCAACAGGCCCAGCGTCTTGGGATTGATCTTGCGAAGCGCGATGGCGCTGAGATCGAGGGCCGGGGCGGATGCGGCGCCGGCCGTTTCGGCCTTCACCTCGCGCAAACCCTCTTCGCGGCCGGCGGCCAGCTCGGCGTCAAGATCAAGAACGGGGTGCATGGCAGGCTCCTGGCGGCGTCATGACCCCGAGACAGGTGCGCTTCGCTTAAAGTTCCGCTAACGCGGCGCGCGGTGAGCTACAGCTTTCGGCGTTTAGCGCAACGCTTTTTTCACCTTGGCTCGACACTGTGTGGCCAAAGCGTACATCATGTGTGCACGTCTTTGGGAACGGGGAGCCTGTCCATGCCGCTCAAGCTGTCGCTGAAACCTGGCGAGCGATTCGTCCTGAACGGGGCGGTTGTGGAGAATGGCGACCGGCGCGCCACGCTGATGCTTCAGAACAAGGCCAGCGTCCTGCGTGAGAAGGACATCATGCAGGAACAGGACGCCGACACTCCGGCCAAGCGCATCTATTTCCCGGTGATGATGATGTATCTGTCCTCGTCCAGTGCGGACGGGCTGTATGATGCGTTTGTGGTGCGCATGACCGAGTTCATGGGCGCCGTGACCAATCCGGAAATCCTGCAGCAATGCGTTGAGGTCAGCCGCGACGTCATGAGCGGCGAGTACTACAAGGCGCTGCTGCGCTGCCGCAAACTGATGACCTATGAGGCCGAGCGCCTCGGTTCCAGCGGGCGTTAGAGCTGTTTCATGTCATATCAGGCTTACCAGACCGCCAGCGCCCGCAGTGAAGATGCGCGCACTACCGAGTACCGGCTCATGGGGTTTGTCACCCGCGAGCTGATCTCGGTGCGCGATTCCGGCCCCGCCGATATCCGCAAGAAGGCCAAGGCGCTCGACCGCAATCGCCGGGTCTGGTCGGCCTTCGCCAGCGATTGCGCCAGCTCGGGCAACGCGCTGCCGGACAATCTGCGCGCCGGGATCATCTCCCTGTCGATCTTTGTCTCCAAGGAAACCAGCGCGGCGATGCGCGGCGAGACCGATCTCGACACCCTGATCGATATCAACCGTACGATCATGCAGGGCCTGGCCCCGGCCGCCGAGGCCGCCGCCAGCTGACCGATATCAGCTGGCCGGACGCGCGCCGAACAGGGCTGATCCGACCCGCACCGATGTGGCGCCCAGGCGGATGGCCAGCGGATAGTCGGCGCTCATTCCCATGGACAGCTTCTCCACCCCGCATTCGCCCGCCAGCTTGCGCAGCAGCGCAAAATGCAGGCTCGCCGGCTCCGCCTCGGGCGGGATGCACATAAGCCCCTCGATCTGGAGGCTGTGCTCTGAGCGGCAGCGTTCCACAAAGGCGGCGGCCTGCGCCGGCTCAATGCCCGATTTTTGCGCCTCAAGGCCGGTATTGACCTGCACATACAGGCGCGGGCGCCGGCCGGTCTTCACCATGGCTTTCGCCAGCGCCGCGGCCAGGCGCTCGCGGTCGAGTGTCTCGATCACGTCAATCAGGGCGCAGGCGGCCTCGGCCTTGTTGGTCTGCAAAGGGCCGATCAGGCGCAGCTCCAGATCCGGCACGTCCGCGCGCCGGTGCGCCCAGCGCGCCTCGGCCTCCTGCACGCGGTTCTCGCCGAACACGCGCTGGCCGGTGCTCAGCATGGCGTCGATGCGGTCTTCGGGCTGTTGTTTGGACACCGCGACCAGCGTCACGGCGCCGGCCGGGCGCCCGCCCGTCTTGGCGGCGGCGGCGATCCGCTCAAGGATGGCGGTGCGCGTTTGCGCGATTGTGGTGTTGAGATCGGACATGGCGCATGGCGTATGACGCAGCGGACCGGCTGGCAAGGCTTGCGATGAGGCTCGACGGCCCGCGCGGGCGCCTGCCGGCGCTGTTCGCGCTGACCGACCCGGACCGCACGCCCGATCCGCTGGCGCTGGCGCGCGCGCTGGCGCCCGGGACGGGCCTGATACTGCGCACCTTCGGGCGTCCGGCGCTGGAGGCGCTGGCCGGTGAGCTGGCCAGCGTCGCCCGCGCACGCGGACTGGTGTTTCTGATCGCCGCCGATCCGCACCTGGCCGCCCGCTGCGGCGCAGACGGCGTGCACTGGCCCGAACGCATGCTGGCGCAGGCGGCAAGGGCGCGCTTTCCGGTCATGACCGCCAGCGCCCATGGTCCCGGCGCCATCCGCCGCGCAGCGGGCCTTGTGGACGCGGTGCTGGTCTCAACTGCGTTTGCATCGGCGAGCCCCAGCGCCGGGCGTCCCATGGGGGTGTTCCGCCTCGCCGCCGCCGCGCGCCGGGCGCGCGTGCCGGTCTATGCGCTGGGCGGGATCGCACCGGCGACCCTGCCACGGCTGAGCGGGCTTGGCCTGTCTGGCGCCGCGGCTGTCGCGGGCCTGTCTGGCTAACCAGACTGCAGCGTCAGGACGCGTGCGCCCTCTGGCGGCGCGTCCGGCGTCCAGTCATCGCGGATTTCAAAGCTCTCGCCCGCCGCCCAGCGCTGCGCCAGATCGCGGTAATGCGGCGAGAGCGGATGGCCCGACTGCCCCGGTGCATGCATGAAGCGCGAGCGATTGAGGTCAGACAGGTCATAGACCGCGCGCAGTGTCGCCGCATGCACCGAGTCATAGTCGCCCGAGGCATAGCTGAAATGGTTCACATTGATGGTCGAACCGTCGCCGGGCACGGGCTGGCGCAACTCGAACATGGCGCCGATGAGCGGCAGCTCTCCCAGCGGATGGGCGAAGCGGGCCTGATGCACTTCGCCCCAGCGCCAGGCGTCGATATTGCGGCCGTAGGCGCTGGCGGTTTCCGCCATGGCGGCGTCCAGCGCCAGGCCCGCCGTGATGGCGCAGGATTCGATCTGGCTGGTGCGCACATCATTGCACCAGTGTGAGGCCTCGCCCACCAGCACATTGTCCAGAAAGGCCGGGCGCGGGTAGTTGAACCACACGGCGGCCGGGCCCAGCTCGTCCATCCAGATCGCCGCTGACAGAACCCGCATCCAGGCTGAGAAGATCAGGCCCTCCGGCCCGTCCGCATCCAGCGATCCGTCCCAGCGCTCCAGCCGGGCGAGCGCCTGCATGCCCAGCTGGCTTTCGGGCGTTGCGTTCAGCAAGGCCGGCAGGAGGCGGCGCGCGTGCTCCGATATGACATCCATCTGGATGTCCTTGAAGCTCGCCACATCATGAAGCTCGGCCTCGTCCAGGCGCGCCTCGATGCGCGCGGCGCGATAGGGGTCGTAGAGGCCGGGCAGGGGAAAGGGGTAAGCGTCTGACGCCACCTGATTGTTGCCAGATACGATCCGTCCGCCGCGCGGATTGACGATCCTCGGCAGGTCTTCAAACGCGATAAAGCCGGTCCAGCCGCCATCCTCGCCGCGCACCGGCATCAGGCCCGCCGTGGTATAGCCGATTGTACCGTCCACCCCGGCATAGAGCATGTTCTGCATGGGCGCGGTCCAGCCGCGTCCCGCCTCGACGAAATCCTCCCAGCCTTGTGAGCGCATGATGGAGAGCACGCTGTCCGGCACGCGGTTTTCGGGATGGGTCACAGTGGAGCGGCGCACGACGGCGTCATCGGCGGGAAAGCCCGCCAGATTGAACCAGTCGGGATTGAGGATCGGCCCCTCTTCCGTTTCCTCCACAACGATCTCCGCCGGCGCCCGGCGTCCGCGTATATGGATCGTCTCGGTGCGTGCGGTGATCTCCAGCCCCTCGCGCGGGCGCGCGGCCAGATCGATGACGTTGAACCCGGTATTGGTGTAGCCCCAGGCGCCGTGGGCGTTGCGGCCCAGCACCACAAAGGGCGTGCCGGGCAGGGTGGCCCCGATCACCGGTCCGTAGGAGAGGTTGAGGCGCGCCAGATACCAGATCGAGGGCGCGGACAGGCCCAGATGGGGATCATTGGCCAGCAGGGGGCGGCCCGACCGGGTCTGGCCACCGGCCACCACCCAGGCGTTGGACCCGGGCATGGCGTCGGTGCGCGATTGCGCGTCGCCGGGCGCCGGCAGCGGGCGGACCTGAACGGCGCCGAAGGCGGCGCGCACATCCTCGTCCTGCAGGGTCAGCGGGGCCCAGCCCGGATAGGGCTCCATGAATTCAGCCAGGCGATCTGGCCCGAGCACGTTTTCAAGCCGGGCGCGGGTCACGTCCTGCTCCACGCCCATAGAGAGATCATGGGCGAGAAAGGCGATCATGGCGGCGGTGTCTTCCACCGCCCACGAATCGGGCCGGGCGCGCAGGAGAATGTATTCCGGCGCCGGGGCGCCTTGCGCCAGGCGCGCATTGACGCCGGCGGCATAGGCCTCCACGGCGCTGCGGGTGTCGGGTGAGAGGCGCTGCGCAATATCCTGCGTCAGGCGCTCATAGCCCAGGGTGCGCGAACGGGCGTCATCGATCAGAAAGTCCGGCCCGAACAGCTCGGCGAGGCGCCCGCGCACGAAACGCCTTGCCAGATCCATCTGGAAAAACCGCTCCGACGCATGGGTGAAGCCCAGGGCGAAGAACACGTCGTCATCATCGCCTGCGAAGATATGCGCCACGCCGTCGCCATCGCGCACTACGCGCGCAGGACCGGTCAGCCCGTCCAGCGTGAGCGTCCCGGTCTCGACCGGTTTCGAGGCGTGGAAACGCTCCACCACATAGGCGCTCACGCCCGCTACAGCCAATAGCGCAAGCGCGGCGAGCGCGATCGCCCCGCGGATCAACCAGCGTGTCATGCAGTCCCTCCCCTGCGGCTTTGACGGGCCGCCCGCGGGGGAGACTATCAGGCGCAGCGCCTGCTTGCAGCGTGAATATCAGACCGGCAGGCCGCGCGCCCGCAAGGCGGCGCGGGCGGAGGGCTCGCCGGTGAACAGCTCGGCCTGGAAACCGGCCTCGCGCGCCGCGCGCACATTCTCCTCGCGGTCATCCAGGAAGATCACCTCGCCCGGATCCAGCCCGATGCGGCCGCGCGTGATGGCGTAGATCGCCGGATCGGGCTTCACCACCCCTTCATCGCCCGACACGATGACGTCGTGGAAGCGGGCGAGGGGTGGCAGGATTTCGTACAGATGGGGGATTTTTTCGGCCGGGTAATTGGTCAGCCCGTATTGCGGAATTCCGGCCGCTTCGAGCGTGGCGACCAACGCCTCCATGCCCGCAACCCAGCCGTCGAACATCTCCGCCCAGCGCGTATCCCACGCCAGAATAAGCTCTTTTTTGTCCGGGTGGGCGTCGATCAGCGCGCGCCGGTTCTCAGCCATCGGCAGGCCGCGATCATGGGCCTGGTGCCAGGCCATCGTGCAAACGCCGCCGAGGAAAGCATCCACGGCGGCGTCTGATGGTATCAGCTTGCTGTAGAGGCGGCGGGGATTCCAGTCGACAAGGACATTGCCGAAATCCCACAGGACCGCGCGCGCGCCTGTCACGGCGCGCAGCTTAGCCGGCGCGCGCTTTGAAACGCGGGTCGGTCTTGTTGATCACATAAACCTTGCCGCGGCGGCGCACGATCTGGCAGTCGCGGTGGCGTCCCTTGAGGGAGCGAAGGGAGCTGCGGATTTTCATCGTCTCATCTCGCTTTGCCAGCGCCAGGCGCCGGTGAAAAAATGTGAGGGCGGTTGCTACTGGAACCGGCCCGCAAAGTCAACGCGCAAAGGCGCTATTCTTCGCCGGGAACCTGCACCTTGGCATTGGCTTTCGCCTTGGCGGCCGTGCCCTTGGGCGGACGCGCTTCAATGCCGCGGCCCGTGGTGCGCTCGGTGATCCGGGCCGATTTGCCGCGGCGATCGCGCAGATAGTACAGCTTGGCGCGGCGCACTTTACCCTTGCGCTTGACCTCGATGGACTCGATCAGCGGGGAGT
>JAIUMW010000029.1 GCA_022565365.1 Oceanicaulis sp. | reverse complement strand
CCAGGTGGGCTGCACGCTGACCTGCACCTTCTGTCACACCGGCACCCAGAAGCTGGTGCGCAATCTGACCGCCGCCGAGATCGCCGCCCAGGTGATGATCGCGCGCGATGATCTGGGTGAATGGCCGACCTCTAATGAGGACCGGAAGATCACCAATATCGTCTTCATGGGCATGGGCGAGCCGCTGTATAATCTCGACGCGGTCAGCGACGCCATCGACATTATTTCAGACGGGGACGGCATGGCCATCGGCCGCCGGCGCACCACGGTGTCCACTTCCGGCGTCGTACCGAAGCTGGTGGAGCTGGGCGAGCGCACCCGCGCCATGCTGGCCATCAGCCTGCACGCCACCAATGACGAGCTGCGCAACGAGCTGGTGCCGCTGAACAAGAAATACCCCATCGCCGAGCTGCTGGACGGTATTCGCGCCTATCCCGACCTCTCCAGCGCCCGCCGGGTGACGTTCGAATATGTGATGCTCAAGGGCGTCAACGACTCGCTGGCCGAAGCCAAGGCGCTGGTGCGCCTGCTCCAGGGCATTCCGGCCAAGATCAATCTCATTCCGTTCAATCCCTGGCCGGACAGCCCGTATGAGTGCTCCGACTGGGAGACCATCGAGCGCTTCGCCGATGTGGTGAACCGCGCCGGATACGCCAGCCCCGTGCGCACCCCGCGCGGCCGCGACATCTTCGCCGCCTGCGGCCAGCTCAAAAGCGAAAGCGTCAAAATGCGCGCCAGCGAGCGGATAAAGCTGGAGCGGGCGGGTGAGACTGGCGCCGAGGCGTAACATCAGGCTTTACCGGCAAGGCTTGCCTGCGCCGGTTTGATTGGCTACCGGCTTGTGCATGGCTCAACCGTTACGGCTGAACAGAAAAATCGACCTCTCGGCGCCCGCCCGCTCCTATGGCGAGGCGGGCTATGCGATTGTGAATGCGGTGCTCGATGCAGGCAGCGCACAACGCCTGCGCGACACAGCCGGGGCCTGCCGGGAATGGAGCCTGGTCACGGTCATTGAGGGCCAGCACCGCGAGTTTGTGTCGGCCGAGATGGAGCGCCTTGACCCGGCCCGGCGCACGGCGTTCGAGGCGCTGGTGGCGCGCGAGGCCCGGTCGGGTTTCTGTTACCTGTACGATCAGCTGAATATCTATGAGCGCGGGCGGCGGGGCACGCTGGACGATCCCGGCCTCGCCGCGGCCGCCGCGCTCATCGCATCGGATGCTTTCATCGATCTGGGCCGGCGCCTGACCAGCGACCCTGATATCCGGTTCGCGGACTGCCAGCTCACCCGCTACCGTCCGGGTCACTTCCTGACCGCCCATGACGACTTTGCCGCCGGCAAGGACCGCAGCGCGGCCTTCGTCCTGAACCTGACCGATGACTGGTGCGCCGATTTCGGCGGTGTGCTGCAATTGCTCGACACCACTGGCGATGTGCGCGCCGGCCTGACCCCGCGATTCAACCGGCTGACGCTTTTCAAAGTGCCCCAGCCCCATGCCGTCAGCGTCGTGGCGCCCTATGCGCCCGGCCCCCGCCTGGCGATCACCGGCTGGTTCCGCCGCGACCCTGAACCCGCCATCTAGCGCCCAAGCCCTGTTTCCTGCGCGAAAAATCACGCTAGACTTACGCCTATGAGCGTTGCGCCCGTCAGTGTTGATCTGGTGACCGATCCGGTCTGCCCCTGGTGCTGGCTGGGCTTGCGCTATTGGCGCGACGCGCGCGCCATGGTCCCTGATATCGTCACCGAAACCGTGCTGCGCCCGTTCCAGCTGGATGCCGGCGTGCCGCGTGGCGGAACGCCCTATCGCGACTACATGGCGCGCAAGTTCGCCGCCGCCTCGCCCGGCGCGCCCGACCGGTTCAAGGCCATGCGCGAGCATCTTGAGCAGGCCGGCCCCAGCGTCGGCATCGTGTTCAATTTCGACGCCATCGAGATCCGCCCCAACACGCTCAATGCCCACCGGCTGATCCGCTGGGCGCAGGGCCAGGAGCTGGGCGAAACGGTTCTCGACCTCATCCACAAGGCCTTCTTTGAAGAGCAGCGCGATATCGGCGCGCCCGACGTGCTGGCCGAACTCGCAGGCGAAGCGGGCATGGACGGCGATGTGGTGCGCGATCTGCTCGGCACGGACCGCGACAGCGCTGAAGTCCAGCGCGAGGAGCAATTCTACCGATCTCTGGGTGTTCAGGGCGTGCCCTGTTTCATTTTCAATGGCCGGTTCGCCGTGTCCGGGGAGGAAGCCCCCGACATGCTGGCTGGCGCCATTGCCGAGGCGGCGAAATCACCGGCGGCGCAGGACTGACCGGGTCAAAGGGAGGCTGTAGATCATGACGGCGATGTCAGCGGCGGGGCTCTATGTGGGCCTCAATCTTCTCATTCTCCTGGTGCTGGGCGTGATGGTTATGGTCCGGCGCAACAAGGCGCAGGTGGGCATTGGCGATGGCGGTGATGCGACGCTGATCCGCGCCTCGCGTGCTCATGGCAATGGCGCGGAATGGACCCCGGCGGCCCTGATCGGACTGGTGGCGGCGGCGGCTCTGGGCGCGCCGGTGATCGCCATCCACGTGCTGGGCGCTATGCTGACCATCGGGCGCATCCTGCACGGGTTTGGCCTGTCGCGCAGTTCCGGCCGCAGCATCGGCCGGGTGCTGGGCGCGCTCTTGACCCTCATCGTTTACATCGTCCTGGGCGCCGGGCTGGCTGTTCACGCGCTGGTGTGACCGTCCTGATGTAACGGGGCCGATCTGACCGGGCTGCATTGCTCCGCGTGCTTGCGCGGGCTATGTGGCGGGTATGAGCCAGTCCTCCAAAACGTCCCGTGAGGGTGCGCCCGATCCCGGCGCGCTGCTCGATCTTGCCCGCACCTTGCGCGACGCCGCCCTGACAGCGGGCGCCGACCATGCCGAAGCTGTTGTGAGCGAATCGCGCTCGCTGGAGGCCAGTGTGCGCGACGGCGCGCTGGAAAGCCTGGAGCGGTCGGAAAACCGCGAGGCGGGCGTGCGCGTCTTCATCGGCCAGCGCCAGGCCGGAGTCAGCTTTTCTGACCTGTCGCAGGCCGGGCAGTCCCTGGCCATCGAGCGCGCCATCGCCATGGCCCGCATCGCGCCCGAAGACCCCTATTGCGGTCTGGTGGAGCCCGATGCGCTGGCGCGCCGCTTGCCGGACATCGCGCAGTATGAGCCGGCGGGCCTCGACGAGGCGGGCCTTGAAGCCGCCGCGCTGCAGCTGGAAGCCGCTGCGCGATCGGTCAAGGGCGTCACCACGGTCAGCTCGGCGGGCGCGAGCCTGGGCGCGGGCGCTTCGGCGGCGGCGGCCTCCAACGGATTTGAGATCGCCCGGCGCGGCTCGCGCTACGGGCTCGGCGTCGCGGCCATCGCCAAACAGGGCGACGTCATGGAGCGCGATTATGATTCCCATTCCGCGCGCCGCCTGAGCGATCTCAAATCGCCGGATGTCATTGGCGCCAGCGCCGGGGAGCGGGCCGTGGCGCGCCTCGGCTCGGGCAAAATCGCCTCGGGCAAGCGCGCGGTGGTGTTTGACCGCCGGGCCTCGAGCTTCTTCGTCTCTTCTCTCCTGGGGGCGATTTCAGGCCCGTCGATTGCGCGCGGCACGTCCTTTCTGCGAGACCGTCTGGGCAAGCAAGTGTTCGCCGACGGGATCAACATCATTGAAGACCCGCTGCGCGACTGGAGTTTCGGCGCCCGCGCCGCCGACGGCGAGGGCGTGGCTTGCCGCCCGCGTGCGCTGGTGGAGGATGGTGTGGTGACCACCTGGCTCATGAACGCCGCCAGCGCCCGGCAGCTGGGCATGGATCTCACCGGCCACGCCGCGCGCAGCCTGGGCGGTCCGCCGGGCGTGCGGGCGGCCAATGTGCATCTGGCGCCGGGCGAGGCGAGCCTGGATGAGCTCATCACTGAAGCGGGTGCCGGGCTTCTGGTCACCGAAATGTTCGGCCCCTCGCTCAACGCCAATACCGGCGACTGGTCGGTCGGGGTGGCGGGTTTCGCCATTGAGGGCGGGCGGCGCGCCGGACCGGTCAGCGAAGTGACTGTGGCGGGCAATCTCGCCGATATCTTCGCGCGCCTCATCCCCGGATCGGATCTGGAGTTTGAAGGCTCGGTCAATGCGCCGAGCGTGCTCATCGAAGGCCTGTCGATTGGCGGGCGATGAGACCGACCGCGACCTGATCGCCCGCGCCGCGCGCGATGCGGGCCAGCTGGCGCTGGCTTTCCGCGCCCGGGGCCTGCGCGCCTGGGACAAGGGGCCGGGCGATCCGGTCAGCGATGCCGATCTCGCCGCCGATGCGCTGCTCAGGGACCGATTGATCCCGGCGCGTCCCGATTATGGCTGGCTGTCGGAAGAAACCGCCGACGACCGCTCCCGCCTCAAAGCCGCGCGCAGCTTTGTCGTCGACCCCATCGACGGCACCCGCGCCTTCATCACGGGGCGGCCCGAATTTGTGGTGTCGATCGCGGTGATCGAGGATGGCGCGCCGGTGGCCGCTGCGATCTACGACCCCTCCACCGAGCGGCTGTGGGACGCGGTGCAGGGCGCGGGCGCGCGTCTCAATGGCCGTCCCGTGCGCATGAGCGGGCATGCAGCGATTGCTGGCGCGCGCATACTGGGCGATCCGGGCCGGTTGTTGGCGCTGCGCGATATGGGCGCCACGGCCTCTACGGTGAATTCCGCCGCCCTGCGCCTGGCGCTGGCGGCGTCAGGCCTGTTTGACGGCGTGGTGGCGGTGCGGCCCAAATGGGACTGGGATCTGGCCGCCGGGCATCTGCTGATCACCGAAGCGGGAGGGCGCATCACCGACCGCGCCGGCGGCGTCTTGCGCTATGATGGCGATCCGCCCCGCCAGCCTGCACCGCTGGCGGCTGGTCCGGCGCTGCATGCCTTGCTATTAGAGCGGCTCGCACAGGAGGACGCATGATGAGCGCCAATGATTCGCCCCAGCTCTTGCATCTGGTCATCGGCGGTGAGCTGAAAGACCTCTCACCGGGCGCCCACGAGTTCAAGGATTTGTCCCAGGTCGAGTTCGTCGGCGCCTATCCCGATTACGAGGCCGCCCGCAACGCCTGGCGTGCGGCGGCCCAGCGCACGGTGGACAACGCCCATATGCGCTTTTTCGTGATCCACGCCCACAAGCTGCTCGATCCGGGCCGGAGCGGCGGGGCCTGAGCGCCCCGCCCGTCCCGCCTGCGCCGCAGCCGCCCGGCGCGCGCGCCCTGGCCGCGCGGCTGTGGCGCGACTTCATGCCGGGCCGGTTCGCCCTGTTCGGCTGGGGCGTCCTGTTGTCATTGATCACGGCGGCCGCCGGTTCGTCCTATGCCGGGGCGGTGCATCTGGCCAGCCAGCTGATCGAGGCCGCCGACCCGCGCGTCCTCTGGGCCGCACCGATGATGATCGGCACGCTGGGGATTGTTCGCGCCGCCTCGCTCTATGGCCAGACTATCGCCACCAACAAGCTCGCCCTGTCGATCATGCGCGATCTGCAGAGCGCCATGTACGCGCGCCTGGTGACGGCCGATTTCGCCCGGCTGCAGGGCGAGGCGACGGGCTCGCTTATTTCGCGCTTCACGAATGACATCACCATGCTGCGCGAGAGCCTGGTGCGCGCGGCCAATAATCTGACCCGCGATCTGTTCATGGTGATCCTGGGCATCGCCTGGATGTTCTGGATCGACTGGATGCTGGCGCTCTACGTGCTGGTGGTGCTGCCGCTTGTGGGCCAGCCCGTGCTGCGCATCGGCCAGGCGATCCGCAAGCGCGCCGACGCAGTGCAGTCCCAGGCCGGCGATGTGACGAGTTTTCTCGATGAAAGCCTGTCCGGCGCGCGGATGATCAAGAGCTTCACGCTGGAAGACTGGGTCAATCAGCGCGCCCGCGCCCGCTTCGCCGAGCGCTTCCGCCTGCTCCTGTCCATGATCCGCCAGCGCGCCCGCATCGAGCCGCTGATGGAGATCGCCGGCATGATCGCGCTGGCGGGCGTGTTCGTGATTCTGGGCTGGCGCGCCGTGCAGGGCGAAGCCGGGATCAGCCAGCTCCTGGGCATTATCGCCGCCATTCTGGTGGTCAGCCCGGCGGCGCGGGCGCTGGCCTCGCTGGCTGGCGTCATGCAGGAAGGCTTTGCGGTCCTCGACCGGGTCTTCGCCCTGATCGACGAGACCGACACGGTTGTTGAGGCGCCCGGCGCGCCCGATCTCGTGCTCAATGGCGGCGCGGTGCGGTTTGAGGACGTGCATTTTGGCTATGACGGCGTGCGCGCGGCGATTGACGGCGTGTCGCTGGAGGCGCGCGCGGGACAGACCATCGCCCTGGTGGGCCCGTCCGGCTCGGGCAAGACCACGCTTCTGAACCTCGCCGCCCGGCTGTATGATCCGTCGCAGGGCCGTGTGCTGATCGATGATCAGGACATCCGCCAGATCAGCCTGAAAAGCGTGCGCGGCGCGGCGGCGCTGGTCAGCCAGGACATCATCCTGTTTGACGACACGGCCGCCGCCAATATCGCGCTGGGGCGGCCGGATGCGGACCCCGAGGCGGTCATCGCCGCCGCCAAGGCCGCTGACGCCCATGACTTCATCATGGCCCTGCCCGGCGGCTATGACGCCCGCGTCGGTCCCAAGGGCGCCAGCCTGTCGGGCGGCCAGCGCCAGCGGATCGCCATCGCCCGCGCCATACTGAAAGACGCGCCGATCCTTCTGCTCGATGAAGCCACGTCGGCGCTGGACGCCGAGGCCGAAGCCCGCGTTCAGGCGGCGCTGGAGCGTCTGGCCGAAGGGCGCACCACGCTGGTCATCGCCCACCGCCTGTCCACCGTGCGCAAGGCGGACCGCATCTATGTGCTGGATTCTGGCCGCATCGCCGAACAGGGCGACCATGCCAGCCTCACCAAAGCCGGCGGCCTCTACGCCCGCCTCAGCGCCCTGCAGCTGACGGGCGGGTAGGGGGCTCTACTCAAAAGTTGTTATGTGGACGCCTGTGTGGTGATATCGCCACGCGCGCCACGCTCAGCGGCGCGCGCTGGCACGGGAGCGCACCACATGGTCATGGCCGGTTTCGCAGCGGCGCTGGCGTCCGCCCTCCAGCCCTCCATCGAACTCCATGGAGAGCTCCATGGCGTGCGCGCCAACGCCAATCATTTCGCGGGAGAGGTTATCGCGCGCGCCGAGGCGGGCGAGACGGTGATCGCGGCCTTCGAGCTCTCAGCGTCCGGCCAGCCCATACTGGACGCCTGGTGGCGCGATCCGGACCGGCCAATGGATGCTGAGATCGTGGCGCAGCTGGGCTGGTGCGGACAGACAGACGGACGGGTGTCAGCAGAACTGGTCGAGGCTCTGGAAGAGCTGCGGACGGCGGCGCAGGCGCTGCCTATCTCGGTGCGCCTCATTGATGAGCGCACCGGTCCACCGCTGTCCTCAATGCGGGATGCATCCACCCGTGGGTCGGCTCAGCATGCGCTTGCGATAGCGCGCTTGTCAGCCATCGCCCCGGAGGCGCAAATCATGGTCCTGATCGGAAATGTCCATGCGCGCAAGACCGTCTACCCACGGCCGGATTCGATGGAAGGCGGCTATATGATCACAGCCGGTCACCTGCTGGCTGATCACGCGCATTCGGTCGGTTATGTTTACGCGCCTGGCCGGGTCTTCAATTGCCGGATGGACGGGTGCGGGGTGCATGAGACGCAAGGCAATTATGCGCTCGTGATGCAGGCTCTGGCCGATGGCGGGTATGACAGCCATGCCGATCTGGGACCGGCGGAGGCGGCCACCTCGCTGGCTGACGCCGGCTTTTGCCCGGCGATCGAAGACGAGTAACGGTTCGACTCCGGCCCCGAGCCACGCAAAACGCCCGCTACTCCTCCAGCCGCCTGATCGCCTCGGTCTGGGCGGCGCTGCGGTCGCTCTCAAGGAGCGCGCGCAGGGCGCCGGCCTCGGCGCGGATGGCGTCCTCGAAGGCGCCGGGCGCGTCCGCCGCCCGGGCCTGCTCCAGCAGCGCCAGTGCTTCGTCGCCATGGGCGTGCGGGTCGGCGGCGGTCAGGGCGAGCGCGAAATGGAAGGCGATGGACGGATCATCGCCCGCCCGCGCCGCGGCGGCCCGGTAGCGTTCGCGGCCCTCGCCGGCGTCCGATCCGAACATGCCCGGCCGGGCGCGGCGCGCCACCTCCATATGCCAGGCGCCCAGCATGCCCTCGCCCCATGGATCGTCCGGGTCCAGCGACAGGGCGGTCTCGATATGGCGCTTTCCCTCCTGGGGCAGACCCATCATCGCCGCGCGGACAGGGTTGACATAGCGCGCCTCGAACCCGATCGCGGCGGCGAGGCGCAAATGCGCCGGCGCATAGCCGGGATCGGCCGCGATGGCGGCCCGCGCATGGTCTTGCGCGCGCCGGGCGGCCGCCCGGCGGTCGCCGCGTGAGGCGCCGGACATGTCACCCAGCATGAGCGGAGTGAGCGCCGCCTGGGACGCGAGCGTGCGGGTCTCGGCATCGGAGCGGCTGCTGGCCGCCGCCTCCGCTTCTGTCCAGGCGCCGCGCTCATAGGCGCTCACGGCGCCGGGATCGGGCGCGGAGAGGGTCAGGGAAACGGACAGAAACGCGGCGCTGATCATGCCGGTGATGATAGCGCGTAGTGCGCGCCCGGCTAGAAGTCTTCAGATGTTTGCCGGAACGCTAGGCGGGCGGCGCCGACTGGATATCTTCTTGCGCCAGATGCGCCGCATGGCTCGCCAGCCGTGCGATCTCGCGATAGGCGCGGGCCTGATCGGCGGCCGTTTCTGTCTCGGCGAGCATGCCGGGCCAGCCGGCGGCGTCCGCGCTCAGGCCCCGGAAGATGCAGCGCAGATCCCGCGCGCCGCCCGCCTCATCAATGGCGCGGGCATGGCGCGCGGTGTGCAGCGCCAGCGCGTCGAGGCCCTCCAGCACGCGATCACCGGGCGCCAGCGCCGGCGCGCGTGCGCCCGGCGTCAGCGCCAGCGTCGCGGCGCGCGCTGTGGCCTCGGCCTCCAGCGCGGCGGCGGCGTGTTGTAGATCGGACGTGTCCGGCGTGCTCAAAAGGGCCAGCGCGGCAAGAAGTGTGGCGATCAGGGACATGGGCGGGTCTCCTTGAGGGCGTTCAGGCTCACGCGTGCAAGGCGCGGGCCGCTTGATCGCATGACGCAAGGGGGCTAAGCCCCGGACCGGTTTCCCGGCGCGGCTCACGCGCCCCCACAGCGCAGCGAGTTTGATCATGGCCAAGGCCTTCCGCCCCAAGGCGCGCCGTCCGCGCGGGTTTGAAGATCGCACCGCCAGCGTGATCCGCGCCGAGCGCGCCCTGGTGAGCGCGGCCAGCGCCGTTTATGAGCGCTGGGGCTTCGAGCCGCTGGAAACGCCGGCGTTTGAATACGCCGACGCGCTGGGCAAATTCCTGCCCGATGAGGAGCGGCCCAATGAGGGCGTGTTTGCGCTCCAGGACGATGACGAACAATGGATGGCGCTGCGCTATGACCTGACCGCCCCGCTGGCGCGCTTTGCGGCGGAGAATTTCCAGGATCTGGTCAAACCCTTCCGCCGCTATCAGTTCGGCGAGGTCTGGCGCAATGAAAAGCCCGGCCCCGGCCGCTTCCGCCAGTTCGTCCAGTGCGACGCTGACAGTGTGGGCGCAGCGGGCCCCGCCGCCGACGCCGAAATGATCGCCATGGCCGCCGAGGTGATGCGTGCGGCGGGGCTGAAGGACGGCGAGTTTGTCATCCGGGTCAATGACCGGCGCCTCCTCGACGGCGTGCTGGAGAGCCTGGGTCAGGCGGATGATGTGCGGCGCATGCGCGTCCTGCGCGCCATCGACAAGCTCGACCGGCTGGGCCTCGCAGGCGTGGAGCAATTGCTCGGCGCGGGCCGCAAGGATGAGAGCGGCGACTTTACCGAAGGCGCGGGGCTGGATGCGGGCGGCGTGCGCACTGTGTTGGGCTTCCTGGAAGCCGCGCAAGCCAAAGGCTCGCGTGTGGACATTACGCAGCGCCTGGCCTCCATCGCCGCCGGATCAGGCGTGGCGGGGGCTGAGGCGCTGGCCGAGATTGACGCCCTGCTCACCGCGCTGGGCATCAGCGAGAGCGAAGCGGTGTTCGACGCCTCGGTGGTGCGCGGGCTTGGCTATTACACCGGCCCGGTGTTCGAGACCGAGCTTCTGGCCACCCCTACTTATGCCGATGGCAGCCCGATGCAGTTCGGTTCGGTGGCGTCCGGCGGGCGTTATGACGATCTGGTGGCGCGCTTCACCGGTCAGGCCGTGCCCGCCACAGGCTTCAGCTTCGGGGTCAGCCGCTTCGCCGCCGCCCTGTCGGCGCTGGGCCGTCTGGACGCGGCGGACGCCGCGCCGCTGGTCATCGTCATCGCCGCCGACAAGGCGCGCATGGCCGAATATTTCGCCATGGCCGCCGAGCTGCGCGCCGCGGGCCTGCGCGCCGAGGCCTTTGTCGGATCAGGCAATATGGGCAAGCAGCTCAAATATGCCGACCGGCGCGGCGCCGCCTTCGCCGTGATCGAGGGCGAAGAGGAGCGCGCCCGCGGCGAGGTGCAGATCAAGGACCTCAAGCTCGGGGCCGAGCTGGCCGAAAGCATTGAGGACCGCGATGAGTGGAAGGCGCAGAAGCAGCAATTCGCCGCGCCGCGCGACGGGTTCGTGCGCGCCATTCTGGACGCCCTCAAACGCGCCTGACCGGTGATGGTGTAAGACCCCCATGACATTGGGGGGTTGACGCCAACATGACAGTTAGGTCACGTTTTCACCTGACAGGGCCTGACCGTCTTGTCTCTGAGCGGTGTCTCTGGGGAGGAGACGTCTCTTTGTCGACCAACCAAATTGACGCCCGGCGCCGCAAGACGCCGGGCTTTTTTTGTCTCCGCTGGACAGCGCGCTCCCATAGCGCTTAGCTGGCGGCAGGGGAAATGAGGGGATATCCGAACATCATGCTTACGCGACGCCATCTTATGGGCGCCCTGGCGGCCAGCGCCGCTGCGCCGGCTGCAGCCAGCGCCGGCCTGCCTGCCGAGGCCATCGCCCGTCACAGCCAGAGCCCGCTGGAGGCGCTGGTTGGGCGCACGCTGATCCTCGGATTTCTGGGCGCCGAGGCCAATGCGCCCGGCGCGGACGCTATCGAGGCTGATCTGGCGGCGGGCCGGATTGGCGGGGTGCTTTTCTTGCGCCACAACGCCCGCACCCGCGAAGGTGTGGAGGGGCTGGCGCGGCGCTTCCGCGAGGCGGCGCCGGACGCCTGGCTCGCCATTGATCAGGAAGGCGGCGTGGTCCAGCGCCTGACCGGGGATATGGGCTATACCCGCATCCCGCGCGCGCAGGTGCTGGCCGAAGGTGGGCTCGATGCGGCCCGGCCGCTGTTCGAGACGGCGGCGCGCGAACTGCGCGAGGCAGGGTTCAACATGAATCTGGCCCCCATCGCTGCCCTGCAGGCCGCCGGTAATGACGCCATCGGCCAGTACGGGCGCGGGTTCAGCGCAGCCGGCGGCGCGGTGGCCGACTGGTGTGCGGCCTTTATCGAGGCGTTCGAGGCTCAAGGAATCGCCTGCGCCATCAAGCATTTCCCTGGCCACGGCCGCTCGCGCGGCGACAGTCATGACGGCTATGTGGACATTACCGGCACCTGGAGCTTCGAGGAGGCGGCGCCGTTCGGCCGGCTGATGCGTATGGACCGGGCCCATCTGATGATGGGCGCCCATCTGGTCAATCTGCGCCTTGATCCTGATGGCCTCCCCGTGACCCTGTCGCGCCGCGTGCTGCACGGGCTGCTGCGCGAGGTGATGGGCTATGACGGGGCCATGATCACCGACGATCTCGACATGGGCGCGATCCGAAATCACTACACCCGCGAACAGGCGCTGACCGGGGCGTTGACGGCGGGCAATGATTTCATCCTGATCTCCAATTCCGCCAATCCCGATCCCGATCTCGCGCGCCGGGCGGTGGACTGGGTGGGCGCCGCGCTGACTGCAGGAACCTTGACGATCCAGCGCCTGGCCGAGGCCAATGCGCGCATCGACGCGCTGGCCGCCCATGTGCGGCGGGCTTGAAACGAAACGGGCGGCTCTGAAAAGAGCCGCCCGCAAAATCGTTACAGCATGCGATAGACGCGCATCAGGCGGCGGCGCCGCCCGGTGACTTGGTTTCAGCCGCTTTCAACGCATCCTCGGCCGCCGCGTCCGCACGCGGGCGGCGGGTCCGGGCGCGCTTGGGCGCAGGCTGCTCGCTGGCCGGCTCATCCGCCTGATCAGACTTGGCCTGATCCTGCGCCGCGGCGCTGGAGGCTTCCGGGTCCACCACGGCCAGCGGGTCGGAGCCAGCATTGTCGTTTTCATCTTCCGGGCGCCGGCGGCGGCCGCGCTGGCGGCGCTGGCGGTTGGCGTTCTCGCCGGACTCGGCCTCGTCGCGCGGCGCGCCCTGACCGTCATGTCCATTGGCGCCCTGACCCTTGTTGCGCGCGCGCTGGCCGTCGCCATCCTGGCGGTCGGCGCGGTCGGGCTGATCCTGGCGGGGTTGCTGATCGAAGCGCGGCTGCTCGTTGCGCTGGCCTTGCTGGCCGGAGGCGCGCTCGTTCTGCCGGTCATTCTGGCGGTCATCATCCTGATCGCCGTCTTCGCGCTTGGGCTGGCTCAGCTGTACAATGCGCAGATAGTGCTCGGCGTGCTGGAAATAGTTTTCCGCCATCACCCGGTCGCCGGACGACGAGGAATCGCGGGCCAGCTGGAGGTATTTTTCATAGATGTGCTGGGCATTGCCGCGGATTTTCACATCCGGTCCGTTACTCTCGAACGCCCGGTTGGAGTTATTCTGATGGCCGGGCTTCCGGCCGCGGCCGCGTTGACGCTTCATTGCCAAAACCTGATCTCTTTCGGGCGGGTGTGAATGTCGGGACGCCCGGTTTCAAACACCGGCTGCGCCGGACGTCAGGGCCTGTACGGTTCTCTGACCGTTGCGCCGCGTGCGTCCATGTCTGAGTCTTAACCGTCAGATGCGGGCGATCCGCCTCAAATTTCCGGAGCAGCCCCATCCCGGCCCGCACCGCGCCTCTGACGTGGCGCACCCTAGACGCATCCGTGCAGCTATTCCAAGGGTTTTTTACATGGCGCAGTTTAGTCGCGCGTGAACGCCACCGCCCGGTCATTACCGCCCAGATCCCGGCGCAGCATGGCGTTTTCAAATCCGGCCGCCTGCGCCAGCGCCAGCGCCGCCTCGCCCTGATCATAGCCGATCTCGAACACGCCGGTTCCGCCGGACTTGAGCAGGCGGCGCGCCTCGGCGAACAAATGAGGGTAGGGGACCAGCCCGTCCGGCCCGCCATCCAGGGCGAGGCGCGGTTCGAAATCCTTCACTTCGGGTTCCAGCGTCTCGATGACCGCGCTGGCGATGTAAGGCGGGTTGGAGACCAGAAGATCGAACGGGACGTCCACGCCGTCCGCCCAGCTGGTCTCGATGAACTCGATCCGCCCTGAAAGCGCGTTGCGCGCCGCATTCTCCCGCGCCACGGCCAGGGCGGCGGCTGAGACATCGGTGGCCACCGCGCGGGCGTTGGGCAATTCGCTGAGAAGCGCCAGGGCAATCGCGCCCGATCCCGTGGCGATGTCGAGAATGGCGAGCGGCGCGTTGCGGTCGCTCACGGACGCCAGCGCCGTCTCCACCACGGTCTCGGTGTCGGCGCGTGGCGTAAGCACATCGCGCGTGACCCTCAGGTCCAGCGTCCAGAAGCCCACCGAGCCAGTGATGTGGGAGAGGGGTTCGCGGGCCGCGCGGCGGGCGATCAGGGCGTCAAAATGCGCGGCTTCTTGGTCGGGTATCGGCGCGTTCAATTGCGCGATCAGGCTGGCCGCCTCGAGCCTGCTCGCTGATTCGAGCAGGCGGCGCGCATCGGCTTCGGCGTCGTCGCCCAGCCCTGCCTCGCGCAGGCGGGCCGCGCCTGCGCGCAGGGCCTCACGCCAGCTGAGCGCGTTCAATTCTCTTCCATCGCCGCGAGGCGCGCGGCCTGGTCCTCGGCGATGAGGGCGTCGATCACCTCGTCCAGCCCGTCCCCGGCGATGATCTCGTCGAGCTTGTAGAGGGTGAGATTGATGCGGTGATCGCTGACGCGCCCTTGCGGATAGTTGTAGGTGCGGATGCGTTCGGACCGGTCGCCGGAGCCGACCTGGCCCTTGCGCTCGGCGGCGCGCTCGGCGTCGCGCTCGGCGCGCTCCTTGTCATACAGGCGCGTCTTGAGCACCTGCATGGCGATGGCGCGGTTCTGGTGCTGGGATTTTTCCTGGCTGATCACCACGATCCCGGTGGGGATGTGGGTCATGCGCACCGCCGAATCAGTCTTGTTCACGTGCTGGCCGCCCGCGCCCGAGGCCCGCATGGTGTCGATCCGGATGTCCTCGTCGCGGATGACGATATCCACTTCTTCGGGCGCGGGCAGCACCGCCACCGTGGCCGCCGAGGTGTGAATGCGCCCGCCGCTCTCCGTCGCCGGGACGCGCTGGACCCGGTGCACGCCCGATTCAAATTTCATCCGCCCGAACACGCCGGTCCCGGCGACGCTGGCGATGATTTCCTTATACCCGCCGACCTCTGATTCGCTGGCGTCGATCACCTCAAGGCGCCAGCCGCGCAGCGAGGCGTAGCGCTGGTACATGGCAAACAGATTGCCGGCGAACAGCGCCGCCTCGTCACCGCCCGTGCCGGCGCGGATTTCCAGAATGATCGAGGCCTCGTCATCGCGGTCACGTGGCAGAAGGAGCAGCTGCAGCTCGCGCTCCAGCGCCGGAATCGCCTTTTTCAGGCGCTGGCGCTCTTCCTCGGCCAGGGCCGTCATGTCGCGGTCGGTGCTGTCCTCGATGATCGTCTCGGCCTCGGCCATCTCGCTGCGCGCGCTTTTCAGCTCACGAGCCTTGTCCGCCACCTTCTTGAGCTCGGCATGCTCCTTGGACAGGCGCACAATCTCCGTGGAATCGCTGGACGCAGACAGGCGGGCCTCGACCTGGTCGAACCGGTCGATCACCTGATCCAGCTTGGCGGTCTGTATGCTCATGGGATCTCAGTTACGCCAGCGCGCGCCGCCGCGAAAGCCCCTGCGTGCGGCGAAGCCTAGACCTGATGCCGACTCAAAGTCGCGATGACGCCGGGATACTGGAAGGTGGCCATGCGGTCGAGCAGCGAATCAGGGTCGCCATGCTCGATCAGCATCTCGCGGTGGCGCGGCTCCACGAATTGTTCGGCCTGCATGTGATCGAGGAAAGCCAGAAGCTGGTCGAAATAGCCGTGCGCGTTGAGCACGCCCACCGGTTTGACGTGGCGCCCGAGCTGGGACCAGGTCCACACCTCGAACAATTCCTCCAGCGTGCCCAGCCCGCCGGGCATCGCGATGAAGGCGTCGGCCTCGTCGGCCATGACCTGCTTTCGCTCATGCATGGAGGTGACCACACGCATGTCGCTGACGCGGCCATGGGCGATTTCCTTGTGGAACAGGAAGTCGGGAATCACCCCGGTGACCATGCCCCCGGCGTCCAGGCACGAATCAGCCAGCTGGCCCATCAGCCCGACCTGGCCGCCGCCATAAACAAGGCGCACGCCGCGCCGGGCCAGCGCCGCGCCCATGGCGCGGGCCGCCTGGCCATAGGCGTCATGGGCGCCGGGGCTTGAGCCGCAATAGATGCAAACAGACGAGATCATGGCGCCTCTTAGCCGTCCGCGCGCGTGCCGCCAAGCGCACGGCGCCTTTCCACAGGTAACGGCGCCTTAAGGCCGTGGTCAGCTTCCTTAATGAGTCTGCGCGCGGGCGAGGGTCTGGTAAGGTTTTGTTTACCAAAAAGTTCGCGTTCGGACGGTTTGGGGCGTTGACGCCTGTGCGAAGGCTCAGCACTATATGTTGCGGTCTCTCGGGGAGGCCGCACACAATGTATTGAAATTCTCATGCAGCGCGCGGGACTTTCGTGTCCGCCGCAAGGGTCTCTTGCGCCGCTGCAGTCTTCAAGGAGCGTTCGACCATGACGCCGTTTGACCACCTCTCCGCCACCGCCACCGCCGCCGCCCAGCGTGCGCCGAGCCAGAACGGCAAGCCCAAGGCCGTCAAGTTGCGCCTGGTGGACTCGGTCAAGACCGATCCGTCGCGCGACGCCCTTCTGACCGAGTTCGGCAAGAAAACCCTGGTCGACCGCTATCTGCTGCCCGGCGAGTCCTATCAGGACATGTTCGCCCGCGTGGCGCGCGCCTATGCCGATGATGTGGCCCACGCCCAGCGCCTCTATGACTATATGTCGAGGCTCTGGTTCATGCCTGCGACGCCGGTCCTGTCCAATGGCGGCGCCGACCGGGGTCTGCCGATCTCGTGCTTTCTCAATTCGGTGGATGATTCGCTGGGCGATATCGTCAACACTTGGACGGAGAATGTCTGGCTGGCCTCCAATGGCGGCGGCATCGGCACCTATTGGGGCGGCGTGCGCTCGATCGGCGAGAAAGTGGGCCAGAACGGCCAGACCAGCGGCATCATTCCGTTTATCCGGGTGATGGATTCGCTCACCCTGGCCATCAGCCAGGGTTCGCTGCGCCGCGGCTCGGCAGCGGTGTATCTGGATGTGCACCACCCGGAGATCGAGGAATTCCTCGAAATCCGCAAGCCCAGCGGCGATTTCAACCGCAAGAGCCTGAACCTGCATCACGGGCTGAATATTTCCGACGCCTTCATGGAAGCGGTGCGCGACGACGCCGATTTCGAGCTGCGTTCGCCCAAATCCGGCGAAGTGGTCAAATCGGTCAACGCCCGCAAGCTGTGGCAGAAAATCCTGGAGCTGCGCCTGCAGACCGGCGAGCCCTACATCATCTTCTCCGATACGGTGAACAACAACCTGCCCGCCCACCAGCGCAAGCTGGGCCTGAAGGTGCGCCAGTCCAATCTGTGCTCGGAAATCATGCTGGCCACGGGGCTCGACCATCTGGGCCGCGACCGCACGGCGGTGGGCTGCCTGTCCTCTGTGAACGCCGAACCCTATCTGGAATGGAAGGACGATCCCGACTTCTTCGAGGATGTGTTCCGCTTCCTGGACCATGTGCTGCAGGACTTCATCGACCGGTCGCCGGACGAGATGGAGCGCGCGCGCTACTCAGCCTGGCGCGAGCGCTCGGTGGGCCTGGGCCTGATGGGTTTCCACTCCTTCCTGCAGAAGCTGGGCGTGGCGTTTGAATCGCCCACCGCCCGGTCCTGGAACATGAAGCTGTTCAAGCATATCCGCCAGCAGGCCGACAAAGCTTCGGTGAAGCTGGCCGAAGAGCGCGGCGCCTGCCCCGATGCGGCTGAGCAGGGCGTCAAGGCGCGCTTCTCCCACAAGCTGGCCATCGCGCCGACCGCCTCCATCTCGATCATTTGCGGTGGCACCAGCGCAGGCATCGAGCCGATCCCGGCTAATGTCTACACCCACAAGACCCTGTCGGGCTCGTTCACGGTGAAGAACCCCTATCTTGAAGAGATTCTGGAAAAGAAGGGCGAGAACACCGCCACGGTGTGGTCGAGCATTCTCGAGCATGAGGGTTCGGTCCAGCACCTTGACTGCCTGACCGAGGACGAGAAGGCGATCTTCAAGACCGCGTTCGAGCTCGACCAGCGCTGGGTGATCGAGCACGCCGCCGACCGTACGCCGTTCATCTGCCAGTCCCAGTCGCTGAACATCTTCCTGCCCGGCGATGTCAATAAATGGGATTTGCACATGCTGCACTGGACCGCCTGGGAGAAGGGTGTGAAATCGCTGTATTATTGCCGTTCCAAGTCGGTGCAGCGCGCCGGCTATGCCGGCTCGGGTGAGAAGTCCGAGATCGAGCGCAGCATGGAACAGGCTGCGCCCACCGATTACGAGGAATGCCTTGGCTGCCAATAGCCTGGCGCCCTGATGGCATGCGTTGCGCCCCGGCTTGAAAAGGCCGGGGCGCGCGCCGTTTCAGGGGCCGGTTCATACCTCATTCACCCAGCCGGATGCACACTATGGTGGAACCTGCGCCGGATGTGGGAGTTCAGTTTTCGGTAACCGGAAACTTCTTTGTATCAGCTGCATACGCTGTGGTCTCGTGATATACAGGAGTGTGCGCCGGGGCCGCATTTCGAAGGATTGGGGTCGTTATGACCAATCTGCGTACCATCGTTTCAAGCCTGCCGGCTGCGGCGCTCGCCGTCGCACTGGCGGGTGCTGGCGCGCAGGCTTCCCCCGCAGATCTGCGCCCGTCCGTGATCGCCCCCTTGCTGGAGGAGCTGCGCGCCTCGCCGCAGCCCGATCCTGCAACAGCGAGCGCTCTGGAGCCGCTCGGTTCTGTGTCTGGCCTGCGCTTTGATGCGCGCGACGAAGGCTTCTCGCTGCCTTCCGGCATGGTGCGGCCGCGTGCGTCGCGTCTGGCCTCCGGCCTTCTCAGCGCACGTGCGCCCGTAATCGCCCGCGACATGCTGGCCGGCTTTGAAGCGTCTGAAACCGTGCTCGCCTCAACGCCGGCGGGCGGGCGCTTCACCGTGTCATTTCTCAATGGCGAGACGCCCAGCGCCATGACCCTGGCCTTTGGCGAAGATTATGCCGAGGCGGCAGGGTACGCCCTGGCTGGCGCGCGCGACCGCCCGCGCCGCATGACGCTGCGCTATGAGGGCGCTTTTGACACGCCGGGCCAGTCCGGACTGGATATTGGCCTGTCGCCGCGCGCAGGCGTGTCGGTGGGTGATTACGGTCCTGCCGCCCAGGCCGGCGCCACCGTGCGCCTCGGCCGGTTCATTGGCGCGGACGCCGGCTGGTCGCGCCCGGCCTGGTGGCTGTTCGCCGGCGCGGACCGTCAGGCGTTGCTGTATGATCCGGGCTCCGGCATTAGCGCTCTGGGCGCCATGACGATCGCGCCCTACGCCATGGTGGGTGACGCGCAGGCGGGCATCGCCATGCGCCTGGGCGGTGCGGATCTCTCGCTGGCCTATATCCGGCGTGAAACCACCTATTCCCTGCCGGCCCAGTCCTGGGACACTGATGAAGGCTTCGCCGCCTTCTCCCTGACCCTGCGCCGTTAGGGCCTGACCCCAACCAAACTCATGCGACGTGTGGGGACGCCAAAGCGCCCGCGCCAGTGCTCGTGCGCCCCTCTGGCCGGGCGCCCGCGCACGAACCCTGGCGCGAGGACGGGCGCGGCCGCGCCCCGGGGTGTGG
>JAIUMW010000028.1 GCA_022565365.1 Oceanicaulis sp. | reverse complement strand
CCGTCCGTGCGCATTTCGCTGGCGCCGTGCAGGACGCCGGTGCGCGGGTCGCGCCAGATCGCCTGATAGCCGCCAAACGACCGGTCTCCGGGCCGGATCACATGACCGCGCGCGGCCAGCTCGGCGCGCACATCGTCCGGCACGCCGCGCTCCACGAACACCTCGCCCAGACCGGCGACATCACCGATCCGGCCGGTTTCGGGGCTGGAGCCGTCATGGCGCCAACGCGCCGCGTCGCCGGCCTCCTGAATATTCAGGCCGAAATCGAGCATGTTGACCAGGATCTGCACATGGCCCTGGGGCTGCATGGAGCCGCCCATCACGCCAAAGCTCATCACGCCTTGCCCGTCGCGGGTCACCATGGCCGGGATGATGGTGTGGAAGGGCAGCTTGCCCGGCGCATAGGCGTTGGGGTGGTCGGGATCGAGGCTGAACAGCTCGCCGCGGTTCTGCAGCATGAAGCCCAGCCCGTCGGGCACCAGGCCCGAGCCCATGCCGCGGAAGTTCGACTGGATCAGCGACACCATCATCCCGCTGGAATCGGCTACGGTGAGATAGGTCGTGTCGGCGGTCTCCAGGATCGCCGGATCGCCGTGTGACACCGTCTCCATCGCCCGGTCCATGGAGATCAGGGCGCGGCGCGCATCGGCGTAGTCGCCGGTCAGCAGCGCGCGCGCATCAATGTCCATGAAGGCCGGGTCGGCGTAGAAGCGCGCCCGGTCCTCAAACGCCAGGCGTTTGGCTTCGATCATCACGTGCAGAGCATCCGCGCTCATGAAGCCCATGGCCGAGAGGTCGTAATCCTCCAGAATGTTGAGCATCTGAAGCGCGGCTATCCCCTGTCCCTGGGGCGGCAATTCCCACACATCATAGCCCCGGTAGTTGACGCTGAGTGGCTCTATCCACTCCGAGCGGTGCGCCGCCAGGTCCTCAGCATTCAGCCAGCCTCCGATCCGGCGCATGTACTCGTCGATGGTTTGGGCGATTTCGCCTTCGTAATAGGCGTCGCGCCCGCCTTCCGCGAGCAGGCGGTAGGTGCGCGCCAGGTCCTGATTGCGGAAGACCTCCCCCTCCACCGGCGCGGCGCCGTCCGGCGTATAATAAGTGGCGCGGGCGTTCGCCAGCTCCTCAATCTCGCCATTGGCATGACGCTGTTCCAGGATGCGAATATTGCGCGCCCAGTAGAACGCGATTGTTTTCGATACGGGGAAACCGTCCTCGGCGTAATTGATGGCTGGAGCCAGCACGTCGCTCATGGGCAGGCGCCCGAAGCGCTCATGCAGGGTTAACCAGCCGTCCACCGCGCCAGGAACCGATACTGCCATGGCGCCCAGCGGCGGGATCGCGCCGGCCTCGCCTGCACGCTCCACCACCGTCTCGAAACTCAGCGACATGGGCGAGCGGCCCGCGGCGTTAAGGCCATGGACTTCCCCGGTTTCAGGGTCCCACACGATGGCGAACAGATCGCCGCCAATGCCATTGCCCACCGGCTCCATCAGGCCCAGGGCGGCGTTCGCGGCGATGGCGGCGTCCACCGCGCTGCCGCCGGCTTTGAGGATGTCCAGCGCCACCTGGGGGGCCAGCGGCTGGGAGGTTGCGGCCATGCCGTTGCGGGCGATAACCGGCGAGCGTCCGGAGAAATGTTCGCCGGTGACGCGCTCACCGGGATGGAAACTCTGCGCGTTCGCCATATCGCCGAAGACTGAAAAGCTCATGGCGGCGGCCCCTGCAGCGATCATGCGGATCATGGCGAATACTCCTCCCGTGGCCGCGCCGCAGACAGCTGGCGCGGATTTGCGAGGTAGTAGATAGGCTTGAACCGCAGCGATCAAGGCCGCGCCCGGTCAGCGCCCGTCGTCCTCGGGCTCCGGCTCGGGCTCTTGCCGGGGCTGGGGCCGACGGCCCAGCACGCCCTCCAGCAGACGCCGGGCCGGATCGTCGTGGGTCTCCTGCTCGCCGTTCTCACCCTCGCGCGGACGTCCGGTCAGGGCGTCACGCAAGGCGTCGGTCGCGGCGTCACGGGCGACATCTTCAAGGCGGCGGCCATCAGTCAGCGCCTGACCGGCCTGACCGCCGATCAGCGACCCGGCCCGCAGGCGCACCAGATCGCGCGCCACGGCTTCGAGATCTACTGACACCGCGACATCATTGAACCCGCCACGGATGCGCACCGGCACGGCGAGGCCCTGCAGATCAGTATCCCCGCCCTGACCGGCCAGGGTCTGCACGGCGCGTGGGGTCAGCCGGTATTCGATCATCTGTTCAGCCAGATTGAGCGTCCCGGCGCCTTCCACGCGCAGCAGCGGGCTGAGCATGGTGAGATCAAGGTTCTCCGCGACCCCCTGGCGCACGTTGAACGAGCCGGTCAGCGCCGAAAAATCGGTCTGCTGGGTGTCGGCGAAACCAGAGGGAAGCGAGCCCGTCTGGATCGCCTGCTGCACCGTGCGGATCACCTGGGCGAGGTTCACGCCCCCAATGGCGCCGTCAGCGAAGTTGAAGTTGCCGGTCCCGTTCAATGACTGCATCAGCGCGGCGGGGCTGGCGCCCGTGCCGGTCAGGTCCAGCTGCAGCCGTCCCAGACCCTGCAGACGGTCAAACCCGGCTGCGGCTGTCAAGAAGGGCAGTGCTTCCAGCGCCGAAATGTCCGCCGTCATGGAATAGCGCGGCGTGCTCTGGCGGGCGTTGACGACCATCGTCACAACGCCCTGTCCGCCATAGAGGCGGAAATCGGTGAGCCGTGCGGTCAGAAGCGCATTGTCCAGCGTCACCGCCAGATTGACGTTCTCGGCGACGATGTCGCGCGCCTTGAACCGGGCTGCACGCACATCGATGCGCGCATCCACGGTGCTCAGCGCTGTCAAATCGATGCGGTCATCGCTCCAGGGGCCGAGCCCCCCGCCGCCGGCCTGGCCGGACGGCGCCGGCTCTTCGGCCGGGATATAGGGGGTGATGTCCAGATCAGCAGCGCGCAGGCTGCCGGTGATCAGTGGCCGCGCGCGCTCGTAATCCAGCGTCAGGGCGCCATTGGCGCGGATATCGTCAAACACGATGGCGGCGTCGGTGAGCGCCAGGCGCCCCGGCGTCCCGGCCACATCGGCCTCGGCGGCGAAGCGGCGGAACACAGGACCCTCCGGCAGCTCGGCGCCCAGAAAGCGCGCCAGCGCCGGCAGCGGCAGGTCCACCGAGGTGCGCCCGTCAAAGCTCAGCGCCTCGCTTTCCAGGAACCGCCCGTCAAAGCTGAGATCGGCCAGCGCGCCGGTCATCTCCAGCGTGATGGCGGTTTCGGCGCCTTCGAAGAACCCGCGCAGCGAGCTGAGCCGGGCGTCAAAGCGCATGGGGCGCCCGTCCGCGCTAAGGGAGCCGGCCAGCCGCACCGGGCCGTCCACCGACGGCAGATCAACCGACAGGTCCAGGTCCTCGATCCGCCGGGGCTGGCCGGGATCGCGGTAGAAGACCGAGCCGTTCTCGATGCGCACATCGCCGAACGCCGCCTCGAAGGGCAGGGCGCCGGGCCTGCGCACGAAGCCTTCGCCGGCGCCGCGCGTTGGCCGGTCCGCGTCAGCCGGCGCGCCAAGCGTCCAGTTATTGCCGTCCGCGCGCGCTTCCAGCCGGATGACTGGATCGACCAGGACAAACTCCTCAATCTCGATGCGCCGCGACAGAAGCGGCATCAGCGCCAGCGAGGCGCGCAGCTCACCCATTTCGGCCAGCGGCTCATCGCCATAGCCCGGCGCGTTGGCGATAGAGGCGTCGCGGGCGCGCACTTGAATGCGCGGAAAGACCTGGAGCGACACGTCGCCGGCCAGGCGCACCTCGCGATTGATCGCTTCGCTGGCCTCGGCGCTGACACGCTCTCGCAGCCAGTCAGATGAAATGAGCGCGGGCAGGGCGAGAACCGCGCCGGCGATCAGGGCGGCGAGGACAAGGAGGATTATAAACAGGGTGCGCATGGGCCTCTGGCTCCGTCTTCAAGCTCTCAGATCACCGCCTCCGGCTTGCGCCAGACGCCGCGTATGAGATGATGATGACCAATTTCGTGCGGCGTTTCCATGGCGAAGTCTGGTATATCTGTACGCTGCGCCGGTTCCGGTGGTTCGAAGAGAAGGGGATGCCCATGCTTACCGTTACAGAATTCAACGCACAACCCAAGGTTCGCATGGGGCGGCGCGAGCTGCTGGCCGGGCTGGCCGCAGGCACGGTGTTTCCGTTCGCTGCGGCCGGCTGTACGGCTGAGAACCCTGAACTGGGCCGTCGCCAGCTCATGCTGGTGTCCGACGCCCAGATCGCGCAGTTGTCGGATCAGACCTGGCAGGCCGCGCGCCAGCGCGAGCGCGTCAGCAATAACCGCACCCTGCGCGCCCAGGCCGACCGGGTGGGCGGACGCATCGCCAATGCGTCGGGCATGAGCCAGCATCCTTGGGAGTTTGTGGTGTTCGATTCCGATGAGGTGAACGCCTGGGTGCTGCCCAATGGCAAGGTCGGCGTGTATCGCGGGCTGATGGAGGTCACCCGCAATGACGATCAGCTGGCTACGGTGATCGGCCATGAGGCCGGTCACGTCGCCGGGCGCCACGCCCAGGAGCGCGCCTCCCAACAAATGGCCGCCGGGCTGGCCACCGGTCTGGCCGCTGTGGCGCTGGAAACGACTGACACCCAGAATGCGGGCGCCTGGGCGGGCGTGCTCGGCGCCGGGCTGACCTTCGGCGTGCTGCTGCCCTATTCGCGCCGCCACGAGCTGGAGGCTGATCGCCTCGGCGTGGACTATATGGCGCGCGCCAATTACCGCCCCAGCGAGTCGGTGACTTTCTGGGAAGGCATGATGGCCCAGCAGAGCCGCGGCGCGCCGCCGGCCTTCCTGTCCACCCACCCGTCAGACGGGGCCCGGATGAATGCGCTCAACGCCCATTTGCGCAATCGCGGCTATGCCTGACGGGGCCCTGTAAACCAGCCGCGCGCAGGCCTTGCGCGCGGCGCGCCCCGAAGCTAGTTTCCGCGCCCTGCGCACGGCGGGGTCTCCCGCTCGCGTACGCCTGTCATGGAATGCCGCCTTAGCTCAGTTGGTTAGAGCGCTAGATTGTGGATCTAGAGGTCCCCCGTTCGAGCCGGGGAGGCGGTACCATCTTTTCCCGGCGCGCTCCGGGTTTTCCACAATTGAGATGCGTTGACCGGCTGCGGGCGGCTTCGCGTGCGTTAACCTTTCGGTCACACTGCGTGCCCTGATCGGGCTCACAGCTGAGTCGCGCCGGTCGGGCGGGGAGGATGCGCATGGCGCGGTTGTGTGAGGACGGGGCGGCCCGGTTCGTCATTCTCGATGGCGAGCAGCTGTATGAAACCGCTGACATCGACCGCATCTGCGCGCGTCACGCCATCGCTGCCGCCCATCGCGGCGCTCTGTGGCGGGTCCTGGAGAGCGCAGGCCGCACGCTGCTGGACCAGCGCCGCCTGCAGACCACTCCGGTTCAACTCGCGCGCATCCGGCAGGATTTGCTGCTGGGTCTGCGCGTGACGCGCCAGCTGGCCGACCTGACGCCGCGCGCGGGCCAGTGTGCGGGCGATCAGCCCAGCGCCAAGCTCAGCCGCGCCCATCTGGCGGCGCTGCGCGAGGGGGAACGGCGTGCTGGGGCCGGGGCCGGGGCCGGGTCCCGGCTGGAAGAAGCTCACGACACGCTCGCCTGGCTGGCCGAGGTGTACGAGTCGGCTCTGGAATCATGCGCCCGCGTTCAGCGCGAGGGCCAGGATCCCGACGCCGTCTGGCGTGCAGCGCTCACCCGCTTCTTCACCCGCGCGCTTGCGCGCTCCTGGACCGATGATGGCGGTGCGGCGGGCGAACGTTTCCTGGCCGATTGCCTGGCGGTGCTGGAAGCCATCGATACGCCCGCGCCAACGCCGGTACTCAAGGTGGCGGCAGAGTCCTGAGCCGGTCTGGCGCGATCAGCTTTTGTCGCGGCCGAGCATGCGCCCCTTGATCACCGCCGATGTGCCGAACTTCGCCCGGGCGGTGTCCATGGCGCGCTCGGCGGCGGCGCGGCGCAGGGCGCCAGGATCGGCCAGATCACCCGCATCCCCCGCCGCCGTTGTCAGATCGCCATATCCCGCCCCGATCAGCCGGTAGCGCACGCCCTCCGGCTCGGCGTCGAGCATGGCGCTGGCGTGGCGGAACAAGGTGTCGGCCAGATGGGCGGGGTCGTGCAGCGTGCGCCGCCGGGTGATGGCCTTGAAGCTGCCGGTCTTGAGCTTGAGGGTCACGACGCGCCCCGCCATCCCGTCCAACTTCATTCGGTCCGCGACCTTGAGGCATAGGGGCCAGAGCCGGTCCTTGAGGTCGCTCTTGCTGGCGATATCGTCCTCAAACGTGGTTTCTGCCGACACTGATTTGCGTTCGCGGGCGGGATTGACGGGGCGGGCGTCCTCGCCCCGCGCCAGGTTCAAAAGGCGCCAACCGGTCTCGCCATGGCGCGCCACCAGTTCGCGTTCGGGCCGGGAGAGGACATCGGCGAGGGTTTTCAGCCCGTCTGCTTCCAGCTTGCGCGCCGTTGCGGGGCCCACGCCGTAGACGGCCGACACGGTCATCGCCTTGAGAAAATCGGACGCCTCGGCCCGGCCGATCACGGCGAACCCGTTGGGCTTGTCGAGCTCGGACGCCGTCTTGGCGAGGAATTTGTTGAAGCTCAGCCCCACCGACACCGTCACCCCCACCTCCTCGCGGATCGCGCGCTGCAGCCTGAGCAGGGTCAGCGCGGGCGGCGCCCCGTGCAGGCGCGCCGTGCCGGACAGATCAATGAAGGCCTCGTCGATGGACAAGGGTTCGACCAGCGGGGTCACCGCCTCCATCATTTTGCGGATGCGGTTGCCCTCGGCGGCGTAGACGCTCATGCGAGGGCGGACCACCACGGCGTCCGGGCAGGCCTTGAGCGCCTTGAACATCGGCATGGCCGAGCGTACGCCATAGAGCCGCGCCACATAGCAGCAGGTCGACACCACGCCGCGCTTGCCGCCGCCGACAATCACCGGTTTGTGCTCCAGCGAGGGATCATCGCGTTTTTCGACGGCGGCGAAGAAGGCGTCACAATCGATGTGGGCGATGGACAGGGTGTCGAGTTCATTGTGGCGCAGGGCCTGACGCGCGCCGCAGGCCGGGCAGGCCGGATCGTGCGCGCCGACCGGCGTCAGGCATTTGCGGCACCAGCCCGGCGCGCTCATGCCGGCCACAGCCAGGCCGCGCCGCGCACGCCGGACGAATCGCCATGGTGATGGCGCCGGACGTGCGTCACCAGCTCGTCGGTGAAGGCCCAGCGCGCCAGCGCCCGCTCCAGCCGTTGAGGCAGGCCGGGCAGGTTCGACAATCCGCCGCCCAGGACGATCAACTCTGGATCGACGATATTGACCACGCTGGCCAGGGCGCGGGCGAGGCGGGCCTCGTGGCGATCCAGACTGGCGCGCCCCTTGGCGTCGCCCGCTTCAGCCGCCACCGCAATGGCCTCGGCGGTCAGGGTTTCGCCCGTGATGCGTGCGTGATCTGCGGCCAGCGCCGGACCGGAGCACCATGCCTCCACACATCCGTTCAGCCCGCAATAGCAGGCCGGGCCGGGTATCTCGTCAGGTGTGGGCCAGGGCAGGGCGGTGTGGCCCCACTCGCCGGCATTGCCGTCGGCCCCGGAGACGAGCTGGCCCCCCAGCACCAGTCCGCCGCCCACGCCTGTCCCCCGAAGCACCCCGAATACGCTGGCCGCGCCGGCCCCCGCTCCGTCGCGCGCCTCGGACAGGGCAAAGCAGTTGGCGTCGTTGGCGCAGCGCACCTCGCGGAGGAGCGCGGTCGATATGTCGCGGTCGAGCGCCCGCCCGTTCAGCGCTGTGGAGTTGGCGTTGCGCATCAGGCCTGTGCGCGGATTGTGAGAGCCGGGATGACCCAGGCCCGCGTTCAGCGGGCCCAGCCCGCGGCGGGCCTCAACCGAGCGCGCAAGATCGGCGATCGCGGCGATCTTGGCGTCATAGCCTGCAGGCGTGGCGACGCGCTCGCGCACCAAGATCGTGCCGTCGTCTTCAAGGATGGCGGCCTCGATCTTGGTGCCGCCCAGATCTATGCCCAGCCGAGGCATGGCGCTTTCCTGGCCCGATTTTTCGTGTTCATATCCTGTTCCGCCGGTCCGGGAAACAGGCCAGACTCATTCTTGATTAAGGAAAGTGAGGTTTACTGCGTGGTGGATGGTCACTGCTCACGCTAACAGGCGGGGCGATTGGGGAAACGCGGTCTCATGCTGCAGGTCATGCCCAAAAAAGTTCTGATCGTTGAAGACAACGAGCTGAACATGAAACTTTTTCGTGATCTGCTCGAGGCGCACGGCTTTGAGACCGTGCAGACGCGCGAGGGGCTCAAGGCGCTGGATATGGCGCGTGAGCACAAGCCGGACCTCATTCTGATGGATATCCAGCTGCCTGAGGTTTCAGGCCTGGACGTCACCAAATGGCTGAAGAATGACGAGTCGCTGGCGAGTATTCCCGTGGTGGCCGTCACAGCTTTCGCCATGAAGGGCGACGAGGAGCGGATCCGCCAGGGGGGGTGCGAGGGCTATCTGTCCAAACCCATCACCGTGGCGAGCTTCATCGAAACCGTACGTAAGTTTCTCGGTTGAGGCGGAAACAGTCATGAGCGCGCGCGTCCTGGTCGTCGACGACATCCAGACCAACCGGCGCCTCCTTGAGGCGCGGCTGAGCGCCGAGTATTTCGAGGTGCTCCAGGCCGCTGACGGTCACGAGTGCCTGGCCCTGGCGCGCAGCCATGAGCCGGACATTATCCTGCTCGATGTCATGATGCCCGACATTGACGGGTTCGAGACCTGCCGCCGTCTCAAGGCGGACCCTGTCACCCGTCACATCCCCGTCGTGATGATCACCGCGCTGGACCAGCGCGCGGACCGGATCACCGGTCTTGAAGCGGGCGCAGATGATTTTCTCACCAAGCCGGTGGATGACGTGGCGCTGTTTGCACGCGTGCGTTCGCTCTTGCGGCTCAAGGTCGTGATGGATGAGCTGCGCCTGCGCCACCGCGAACGTGAAGCGGATGCCGAGCCGGACGCGCCGCTGCAGGGTGGGTCGGTGCTCGTGGGCGGTGCGGATGAGGCCGGGGCGCAACGCCTCGCTGACAAGCTGCCCGAGCCCTTTGTCGCGCGTGCGATTGCAGACCCGCGCCAGGCGGCGCACCTGGCGGTTGGATACGACCTGATAATCGTGGACGTATCGTCGCCGCGCTTTGACGGCTTGCGCCTGTGCGCGCGGGTGCGCTCGGACGCCGCG
Source organism: Oceanicaulis sp. (assembly GCA_022565365.1). Classification (GTDB taxonomy): domain Bacteria; phylum Pseudomonadota; class Alphaproteobacteria; order Caulobacterales; family Maricaulaceae; genus Oceanicaulis. Next base: position 9,987 of record JAIUMW010000028.1, on the reverse strand, counting down.
ACGCGCCAGCTGCCCATTCTGGCGGTGGTGGAGGCCGATGACCGGCGCACCATGGTGCGCGCGCTGGATCTGGGCGTGAATGATGTCATCGCGCGCCCGGTTGATGGCGGTGAACTGGCCGCGCGCGCCCGTACTCAAATCCGGCGCAAGACCTATGCGGACGCCTTGCGCGACCGGCTTGAGGAAAGCCTCGAGATGGCGGTCAAGGACCCGCTCACGGGCCTGTTCAACCGCCGCTATGCCAGCTCGCGCCTGGGGCAGGCGCTGGACGGGCTGGCCGCTGGCGGCGAGCCGGTTTCGGCGGCCCTGATCGATATCGACCATTTCAAGCGCATCAACGATACCTGGGGCCACGCTGCAGGTGACGCTGTGCTGGAAGGCTTCGCCGCCCGCATCATGCGCGAGATGCGCGCCATCGACATCCCCGCCCGGTTTGGCGGCGAAGAGTTCATTCTGATCTTTCCCGGGACCCAGGCCAATGCGGCGCTGGAGGCGGCCGAACGCGTGCGTGCGGCCGTGGCGCGTGACGCCTTCGCATCGCCTGAAGGTGATCTGAATGTGACGGTGTCGGTGGGTGTGGCCGAAGCCCGGCCCGGTGATGATGTGGAAGACTTGCTCGGCCGCGCCGACGCCGCGCTGTATGAGGCGAAGGCTGCGGGCCGTAACCAGGTTGTTGGCGCAAAGAAAAAGGCCGCGTGAGTCACGCAGCCTCTTTCAAAAATCTGTCTCGGCGTGATCAGCAGGCGGCAGCCTACTTGATCTTGCCTTCCTTGAATTCGACATGCTTGCGCGCGACCGGGTCGTACTTCTTCAGCACGAGCTTCTCGGTCATGGTGCGGGCGTTTTTCTTCGTGACGTAGAAATAGCCCGTGCCCGCCGTGGAGTTCAGACGGATCTTGATGGTTGTCGGCTTGGCCATGGTCGAGCACCCGGTCGAAAGAGATGGCGCGCCGGAGACGGCTCAGGCGCGTTGCGAGCGGCGGAACATACGCACGCGCGCGCCGGTGTCAATCCTTGGCCATGCGCACAGATCAGCGCTCCTTCGCCCGCCACGCGACCACGAGATAGAAGGCGGCGAACAGGGCGAAGGCGACGAGCAGCCCCCACGGGTTGAACGCGTCCATCGCCGCGCCCGCGCTGACCGGTCCGGCCAGCGATCCCGCGCCATAGGCGAAAATGAAGGCGGCATTGGCGCTGGCCAGCTGTCCGGGACGCACGCGTTCGCCGATCACCGCAAGACCGACCGTGTAGAAGGCGCTGGCTATGCCGACATAGACGAAGATCATCGGATAGAGCGCCCACAGACGCGCGCCGGCGAGCGCGATCAGGATCGCCAGCACCACTGCCGCAGCTGCGATCAGGCGCAGGGTGACAAGGCGTCCGGCCCGGTCAGCGAAGCGTCCGATGGGGATTTGCATGGCGATGGCGCCCAAAGCTCCGACCGCGACCAGCAGGCCCACCACCGTCTCGGTAAAACCAAGACGTTCGGCATAGACGGGGACCAGGGCGAAAATCCCGGTCTCCAGTGCGCCAAACACAAAACCGGCGAGAATCGCCACCGGCGCCAGCCGGCCGGCATTCCACAGCGCCAGCGGACCGGAATCGGCCCGGTCGGGCGCTGCCAGATCGGGGCCCCTCAGAAACAGGATCGGCACGGCGCCCAGAAGGAAGATCGCGCCGCCCGCGATCCAGGGCGCGAACCCTTGCGATCCCAGCACCGCCAGCAGGACACCGCCCGATCCAAATCCTCCTGACAGAACGGTGGCGTACACCGCCAGGAGGCCGGCCCGGCTTTCCGGCTTGGCCAGCTGGTTGATCCAGGTTTCGCTGGCGACAAAAATGACGGTAACGGCCAGACCGATCACAAACCGCAGCACAAACCAGATCAGGACATCCGGCAGGAAGGGGAAGATGATGATCCCGATGCCGGTGAACGCCGCGCAGGCCGCGATGGTCACGCGCGGCGGCGTGCGCGCCAGCAAAGGCGGGATCAGCGGTGTCGCCACGATGGTGGAAATCGCGGCCGCAGCCGCATTCAGGCCCACGACGGCGGCCGATCCGGTCATGGCTTCCAGATTGAGCGCCACCAGCGGCATCAACAGGCCAAACCCGCACCCCGCCATGGCGGCGCACAAAATTGCGGCGCACAGCGAACGCGTGCGCCCGAACGCGGGATCGGTGAGGAACCGGATGGCCATGATGCTGGCGGCTATAGCTTCTGTTCGATCCTCTGTCCCGCCCGAAATGTGACTTTCAGCGGGCGCGTCTCAGCGCCGCACAGCGCCCGCGCGAGGAACGGCGCGATGGCTGCGTCGTCAAGGCTGCGCGCGGCAGCTTGCGGGTCCAGCCAGACAAGGCGTTCGCAGCGCCCGCGCCGCTTGATCGAGTTGGATACAGCGCTGAGCGGTGCAGCGAAGACGCGCACATGACGCCGGTGCGCCGCGTCCACTGGATCGATCGCGCGGCCAAGATAGGTCAATGCGGTGCGGTCCGGGACAAGCTGATGGCGTGCAATGCCGCCCCAGCCGCCATCTCGGGCCCGCACCGCGCCAGCGGGCGCGGGACGGGCGATAAGCTGGCCAAGGGTTTCAAACAGGGCGCGCAAGGCGGCGTCTTGAAAGGCAGCGGTGCGCGTTTCAGGTGCGCCCAGCGCGGCGCGCGGCAGAACGGGCGCAGCGGAGGCGCCGGCGCCGTCGCCGCGTTCGGGGCGGGCGGCCGGCGCCACCAGACCCGTCTCGTCGCGGCCCAGCGCGAGCCGTGCGCTGTGGGGATCAATCAGCAGCAGCGCGGATATGTCGGCTGGGCGGCTCATATCTCGTCCACCCTCGGGCCTTTGGGGGTGACCCGGGCGCAGCGCACCGGCGCATCGCGGCGCGCGAGCCGCGCCTCGAGCTCCGAGAGGACGAAGCGGGTGATGATGGGGATGTCGAGATGACGCGCTGCGTCCAGCGCCACCCAGCGCAGATCTTCCAGCTCGCCATTGCTGACGAGGCGGCTGTCTCCGTGAATCTGCTCGGCGTCGGCCTGGAAGAACCAGGCGTCGAAGCGGCGCGTGCGGCCAGGCGGCGTAATCGCGCGCGCCACCAGGTCCAGCGCCGCAGCGTCGGGGCGCACACCGGCCTCGGCGAAGGCCTGCCAGGCGGGGCGGGGCCGGTCGATCACGCCGGGGCGTGCGAGGAGGAGGCCTGTTTCCTCCGCCGTTTCGCGCAAGGCGGCTGCTGCTGCCGCGCGCGCCCGGCGCTCGCTCATCACCCGGGTCAGCACCGCGCGCACATGCTCGCGCGGCTCGCTTGCCAGCGGGGCGTAGCCGTCGGTGCGGTCCACGCGTCCGCCGGGGAAGACGTATTTCTGGGGCATGAAGACATGCCCGCCCGAGCGCCGTCCGAGCAGGAGCTCGACCTCGCCGCTGGCGCGCTGGCGCGTCAGGATGAGCGACGCCGCAAGGCGCGGGCGCTGGGCAGCGGGGGAGGCGGGGCGGGTGTCAGTTTTTGCGTCGGCCATGGGGTTTGTTCGGACGGCCGCCCGGGCGGCGCTCAAAGCCTTTGCGGCCTGAACGCGCCGACGTGCGGCCCCGATTCGGATCTCCAGCTTCAGGAGGCGTCAGCATGTCGAATATCAGCCCGCCCGTCACGGGCGTGGCCTCAACCAGACGCACCTTGACGCGCAGGCCAAGGCGAAAGCGCCCGCCGGTGCGCTGGCCCACCAGGGCGTGGGCGCCTTCATCATGGGCGAAATACTCGTCCCCCAGCTGGGAGATGGGGCACAGCCCATCAGCGCCGGTTTCATCCAGCCGGACGAACAGGCCGAACCGGGTGACGCCGGTGATGCGGCCCTCAAACTCGCCGCCCGTGCGCGAAGCCAGCCAGCCGGCGATATAGCGGTCCACCGCATCACGCTCGGCGGCCATGGCCCGGCGTTCATTGGCGGTGGTTTCCTCGGCGATGGCTTCCAGCTGGCTGCGCTCCTCATCGCTCTGACCGTCATCGCCCAGCTTGTAGGCGCGGATCAGGGCGCGGTGGATGGTCAGGTCGGCATAGCGCCGGATCGGCGAGGTGAAGTGCGAGTAGCGCTCCAGATTGAGCCCGAAATGCCCGAGATTATTGGTGTCATAGACCGCCTGGGACTGGCTGCGAAGCACCACCTCGTTGACGGTCTCATAATGCTCGCCGCCTTCAGCCGATTTGAGCACCACGTTGAAGCGCGCAGGCGTCACCCGGTCACCACGCGTCCACTTCAGGCCCACATGGGGCAGGAATTCCGCCAGATTTTCCAGCTTCTGCGTGCCCGGCTCGTCGTGGACGCGGTAGATCTGCGCGGTGCGCTTTTCTTCCAATGCTTCTGCGGCAGCCACGTTGGCCTGGATCATCATTTCTTCGATCAGCTTGTGGGCGTCGAAGCGGTCGCGCAGCTTCACGCCCTGAACCGATCCGTCCTCACCGATCACGATCTTTCGCTCGGGCGCGTCAATCTCCAGCGGCTCGCGCCGGCCGCGCGCCAGCTTCAGCGCCGCGTATGCGCCCCACAGCGGCTTGAGTACGCCGTCCAGCAGCGTCTCCGCCTTGCCCTTGCCGCGGCCGTCTATGGCCTCTTGCGCGTCCTCATAGGACAAGCTGGCCGCAGAGCGCATCCAGCCCCGGATGAAATTGTGGCCGCGCTTGTTTCCGTCCCGGTCAAAGACCATGCGCACCGCCAGGCAGGGCCGCTCCTCGCCCTCTTTCAGCGAGCACAGATCATTGGACAGGCGCTCGGGCAGCATGGGCGCGACCCGGTCGGGCAGATAAACCGAGACGCCGCGATTGCGCGCGCCCTTGTCCAGCGGCGATGCCGCGCGGACATAGGCGGCGACATCGGCGATGGCCACGATCACCACCCAGCCGCCGGCATTCTTGGGATCGTCGTCCGGCGCGGCCCAGACCGCATCGTCATGGTCGCGCGCATCGTGAGGATCGATGGTGATCAGCGGAATGTCGCGCAGATCAGTGCGGCTGCCCATCCTGGCCGGGCGGATCGCCTCGACCTCCTTGAGCTCGGCGTCGGAAAACCCTTCGGGCACGCCATGCTCGGCCATGGCGATGATGGAGCCGGCGCGCGGGCTGTCGGCGCTGCCGATCACCTCTTCGATGGTGGCGGTCTTCAGGCCGTGGCGGCGTTCGGATTCCACGCGCACGCTGACCAGATCGCCGTCGGCTGCCTTGCGCGCCTCGCCGCGCGCCGGGATCAGCTCATGACGCGCCCGTTTGTCCACCGGGACCAGGCGCGCTTCGCCGGGGCCTGACACGCGCAGCACGCACAATATGCGTTCAGACGCCTGGCCGAGCACGCGGATGACCTCGGCGTCATAGCCGCCCTCTTCGTCCGGGATCAGCTTGGCCAGCACCCGGTCTCCGACGCCAGCAGGGCGCGTCCGTCCCGATTTGCGTTCGGGGGCAAGGCGGATCACCGGACCGCGCAGCTCGGCCTTGACCGGCTGACACAGAAACTCGCCATCTATATCGCGGTCGAACACTTCCAGCACGGTGACCGGAGGCAACCCGCCCGCCAGATCGTAGGCTTTGGCTCCGGTCTTGCGGATCGCGCCCTCGGCTTCCAGTTCGCGCAGGGCGTCCTTGAGGCCGACCCTCTGATCGCCGGACAGTTTCAGCGCCCGGGCCAGCTCCCGCTTGGTGAAGCGGCCTTCGCCCAGCCTGATCGCCTCGATCAGGCCCTTGCGGGTGAACCCGTATGCTTCATAAGGGTCGCGGCTCAAGGTGCATCCTTCTTGGGCGCCGCCTTTTTGGCGGTTTTCTTGGCGGCGGCCTTCTTTGCCGGAGCCTTTTTCGCGGCGGGCTTCTTGCCAGCGGCAGCTTTCTTGGCCGGAGCTTTCTTCGCTGGCGCCTTCTTGCCGCCGCCCTTGGCGGCCTTGGCGGCGATCAGCTCGACCGCCTGCTCCACCGTGACCGCTTGCGGGTCCATGCCGCGCGGCAGGGTGGCGTTGGTCTTGCCATGCTTGACGTAGGGACCGTAGCGCCCGCTCATTACCTGGATCGGCCCGCCCTCGGACGGATGCTCACCCAGCTCCTTGAGCGGCGCCGCCGCGGCCCCGCCACGCTGGCCGCGCCCGGCTTTTTTCTGGGCGATCAGGTCCACGGCGCGGTTGACGCCCACTTCGAACACCTCGTCTGCGTTGGGCAGATTGGCGTAGGTGGAGCCATGGCGCACGAATGGGCCATAGCGCCCGATCCCCGCCTCGATGGGCTCGCCATCTTCGGGGTGCAGGCCGACCAGGCGCGGCAGATCGATCAGCTTGGTCGCCTGCTCCAGGGTCAGGTCCGCCGGGCTCCAGCCCTTGGGCAGGGAGCCGCGCCGGGGCTTTTCCTCGCCCTCGATGGTCATTTCCAGATAGGGGCCGAAACGGCCATCTTTCAGATAAATGGTCGCGCCGGTCTCCGGATGCTCGCCCATGGCGCCGTCGCCGCTGGCGCCCGGCGGCGGCTCATTGACGCCCAGCGGCCGCGTGTATCGGCAGTCGGGATAATTGGAGCAGCCCACGAAGGCGCCGTGCTTGCCAAGGCGCAGCGACAGCGTGCCGACATTGCATGACGGGCAGATGCGCGGATCGGAACCGTCCTCGCGCGGCGGGTAGATCAGCGGCTCCAGCGCAATATTCATCGCGTCGATCACGTCGCCGATGCGCAGATCCTTGATGTCGTCCACGCTGGCCGAGAAGTCTTTCCAGAACGCGCGCAGCACGTCTTTCCAGTCGAGTTCGCCGGCCGACACCTTGTCCAGCTGGTCTTCCAGCCCGGCGGTGAAATCATACTCCACATAGCGCTTGAAGAAGTTTTCAAGGAAGGCGATGACCACGCGGCCCTTGTCCTCGGGCACGAAGCGCTTGTCGTCCATACGCACATATTCGCGGTCGCGCAGCACAGACAAGGTCGCCGCATAGGTGGACGGGCGCCCGATGCCGAGCTCCTCAAGGCGCTTCACCAGCGAGGCTTCGGTGAAGCGCGGGGGCGGCTGGGTGAAATGCTGTTCGGTGAAGGTCTGTTCGGCGCGTGCGCCGGCGCCCTGCGTGACGGCGGGCAGACGGCTTTCGCCTTCGTCCTCCTCGTCGTCGCGCCCTTCCTGATAGAGGGCGAAATAGCCTGGGAACATCAGCACGGACCCGGTGGCGCGCAGGGCCAGCGACCCGTCGGCGTTTTCCAGATCGATCGTGGTGCGCTCCAGGCGCGCGCTTTCCATCTGGCTGGCCACGGCGCGCTTCCAGATCAGGGCGTAAAGCCGCGCCTGGTCAGCTTCCAGGCGCAGCGTGTCGGGGCTGCGCGAGAAGCCGGTCGGGCGGATCGCCTCGTGGGCCTCCTGGGCGTTGCGGGCCTTGGAGCTGTAGAAGCGGGGCTTTTCCGGCACGAAGTCCGGCCCGTGCTCGTTCTGGATCACGGCGCGCGCTTCGGCGACGGCGCCAGGATCCATCGTGACCCCGTCGGTCCGCATATAGGTGATGAGGCCCACCGTCTCGCCGCCAATCTCCACGCCCTCATAGAGACGCTGGGCGGTGCGCATGGTGCGCTGGGCGTCAAACCCAAGCTTGCGCGAGGCTTCCTGCTGCAAGGTCGAGGTGGTGAAGGGCGGCGGCGGATTGCGCTTGGCGGGCTTCGCCTCCACCGCGGCGATCTTGAGCGAGGCTTCGCGGATGGCGGTCTCGGCGGCGCGCGCGCGCGGCTCTTCGCCGATGGTCAACCGGGTGATCTTCTCGTTTTCAAAGCGCGACAGCCGCGCGCGGAATGCGCTGGCGGCGCCGTCCGGGCGCACATCGGCGTCCACTGACCAGTATTCCTGGGCGTTGAAGCGCTCGATCTCGCTTTCGCGTTCGGTGATCAGGCGCAGGGCCACCGACTGCACCCTGCCTGCCGAGCGCGAGCCCGGCAGCTTGCGCCAGAGCACGGGCGAGAGCGTGAAGCCAACCAGATAATCGAGTGCGCGCCGGGCCAGATAGGCCTCGACCAGCTCCATGTCCACGTCGCGCGGCTTGGCCATCGCGTCGTTGATGGCTTTCTTGGTGATGGCGTTGAACGCCACGCGCTGGATGCGCTTGTCCTTGAGCGCCCGGCGCTTGGTCAGCGCTTCGAGCAAATGCCAGGAGATCGCCTCGCCTTCGCGGTCCGGGTCAGTGGCCAGGATCAGCGTGTCGGCATCCTTCAGGGCGTCGGCGATGGCCTTGATGCGCGTCTGGGACTTGGGATCAACTTCCCAGTCCATCGCGAAATCCTCGTCCGGGCGCACGGACCCGTCCTTGGCTGGCAGGTCGCGCACATGGCCAAAGCTCGCCAGCACGACATAGTCCGCGCCGAGATACTTGTTGATGGTCTTGGCCTTCGCGGGGGATTCGACAACGACAACATTCATGGGTTCTGAGCGACTCACAGCGGCGCGGGATCGGTGCGCGGATCATCCGGCGCAGCGGCGGCGGAAAGTGGGTGATGGCCTGCATGGAGTCAACAAGAGCGCGCTGGCCGCTGCGCCTTGCATTTAGTAGTAGCATATGCAAATAGTGCGCCCAAGGGTTGTCATTTCCATCTGGCGCTATTGGCATGTCTGAAGATTCCGAAGCCTTTCCAGATAGCTACTGGCTCATGAGCGAGCCGGCGCCCACGCATGAAGCGGCTGGCTATTTGATCGAGATGCTCAACTCTATGGGTGCATTTGCCCACAAGAGCAACCTCAGCAATAGCGCGGTCTTCCTGAATGCCGCCGCCATACTGGTCTGGCAGGAATGCCGGCTGCGCACTGAAGGCCCGCCGGAATTTCGTGACGGAGTCGAGATTGACTGGCCCGACGGCTTCGCGCCGCGCGAGTAAGGCGTTTGCCAGAGTTTGCGTGCTGGCGTAAACGGCGCGCATGAGCCATTCCCCCGCCCCGGACCGGCGCTTTTGCGTGGCGCCCATGATGGACTGGACCGACCGGCATTGCCGGGCGTTTCATCGTGTGCTGACGCGCCGGGCGCTGCTCTATACCGAGATGGCGGTGGATCAGGCCGTGCTTCACGGCGATGCGCCGCGTCTGATCGGGTTTGATCCGGCCGAGCATCCTGTCGCGATACAGCTGGGCGGATCGGATCCGGATCTGCTGGCGCGGGCGGCGCGGATCGCGCAAGGCTTTGGCTATATTGAGATTAATCTGAATGTCGGTTGCCCGTCGGACCGTGTGCAATCGGGCCGGTTTGGCGCCTGCCTGATGCGCGAGCCGCAGCTGGTGCGTGACTGCCTGCAGGCGATGCGCGAGGCGGTATCTGTTCCGGTGACGGTCAAGCATCGCCTCGGCGTCGACGACCAGGACCCGCGTGAGACGCTGTTCGGCTTCGTCGACACCGTCGCCAAGAGCGGCGTGACCTGCTTCATCGTCCATGCCCGCAAGGCCTGGCTCGACGGGCTCAGCCCAAAAGAGAACCGGGATGTTCCGCCGCTGGACTATGATCTGGTGCGCGAGCTCAAGGCGGCGCGGCCGGATCTGGAGATCATCCTGAACGGGGGCCTCGCCGATCTGGATGCGGCGTTGGCTGAAGGGGAGGGGCTGGATGGCGTGATGCTGGGCCGGGCGGCCTATCACACGCCCCTGATCCTGAGCGAAGTGGATGCGCGCTTCTATGGCGAGGCGGGCGAGCCGCGCTCGCCATTCGAGGTTGTCGAGGCCTACCGCCCCTATGTGGAGGCGCGCCTGGCCGAGGGCGCGCGGCTGAACGCTATCACCCGCCATATGCTGGGCCTGTTCGCAGGCTTGCCCGGCGCGCGCCTTTGGCGCCGGGTGCTGTCGGAGAACGCCCATCGCCCCGATGCGGACTGGGCGGTGGTCGAGATGGCGCTGCACGCCGTCATGGAGGCGCGCGCGGCGGCATGATCGAGACCTATGGACTGTTCATTCTGGCGCTCATCGCGGTGGGCGCCTTCGCCGGGCTGATCGCCGGGCTGTTCGGCTTTGGAGGCGGGGTCGTGATGGTCCCGGCCATGTATT
>JAIUMW010000027.1 GCA_022565365.1 Oceanicaulis sp. | reverse complement strand
TCGCGCACCACATCGCCCTCCAGCGATTTGATCGCCAGAAAATACGGGGCCCAGTGTGCGAAATCGCTCAGCACCGCTGGCGAAAGCGGCACCCGAACGCCGGTGGCGCGCACGCGCAGCGCCGCGCCCTCCAGCGCAAAATCGCTCCACCAGGCGCGCGCGTGCATGGCCAGCCCTCCCTGATCCTGCCGCGCACAGTATGCCGTCCATGGAGTGGCGCAACTGAACTTGCTGTCAGCCCGGGCGCTGGCCTGCCGCTTGCTTGGGCCAGAGGAGACCATAGCGTGCGGAGACTGATATGGCGGACCGGTTCAAGACTATGGCGATCTGGGCGAGCGCCCGGCTGCGCATGGCCGCGCTGGCCTTGCTGGCGCTGATCGCCCTGCGCGCTGTTGCAGCCGGTCTTGCGCCCGTCGCAGAGCCGCCCGCGCCAACGCCTGCTTCAGCTCCCATTCAGGAGTACAATGCTAGCGCGTCCCGAATGCTGACGGATGGGGATTCAAAGCGTTGACCCGAAACATGCCTCACTGCCCCGGACTGCGGGCTTCGCTTGATCGAGCCGGAAGCAACCCGCACAAACCTTTGGCCTTCCTGTTCAATCATCGAATTTGCACCGCATGATCGGATACATCGCCCGCCGCCTTCTTGTCGCCGTGCCCACGGTGCTGATCGTCATCACGGTGGCGTTCTTCATGATGCGTCTTGCACCGGGCGGGCCGTTCGATCTTGAACAGGCGATGCCTGAGCAAATCCGCCAGAACATCATGGCCGCCTATGGCATGGATCAGCCGGTCTGGAAGCAGTATCTCGACTATCTGGCCGGGCTGGTGCGCGGTGATCTGGGGCCGTCTCTGAAATTCCGCGACAAGGACGTCGCCGACATCATCTCCGAAGGCTTCCCGGTCTCGGCCACAATCGGCCTGTTGTCCATTGCGCTGGCGCTGATGGTCGGGTCGGTACTCGGCTCCATTGCCGCCCTGCGTCAGAACACGTCTGCGGATTTCGGCGTGGTCGGGTTTGCGACCATCGGCATTGTGATTCCGCCTTTTGTCGTGGGTCCTGTCCTGTCGCTGGTGGTGGGTATCTATCTGGGCTGGTTGCCATCAGGCGGGCTTGACCCACGCCTTGGCATGACCGTCGACCGGTTGATTCTGCCTGTGGCCACACTCGCCTTGCCGCAAATCGCCATTATCTCGCGCCTGATGCGCGCCTCGATGATCGAGGTGATCCGCTCCAACTATATTCGCACGGCGCGCGCCAAGGGCCTGTCGGGTCCTGCGGTCATTGTGCGCCACGCCATGCGCAGCGCAATCCTGCCGCTGGTCAGCTATATCGGCCCGGCGGCGGCAGCGCTGCTGACCGGCTCCATCGTCATCGAGCAGGTCTTCTCGTTGCCCGGCATCGGGCGCCAGTTCGTTTTCGCCGCCCTGCAGCGCGACTACACAGTCGTGATGGGGGTTGTGATTCTGTACGCCAGCCTGATCATAATGCTCAATCTGATCGCGGACTTGCTCTACGCCGCACTCAATCCGAAAGTGAAGTACGACTGATGGTCTTCACACACACCCCATCGGAAAAGTCCGATCTGCTTGAAAAGAGCGCCGTGCAGGGCCGGTCCCTGTGGGATGACGCGCTCGCGCGCCTTCTGCGCAACAAGGCCGCTGTTGCGAGCATGGTCATCCTGGGAATTCTGGTGTTCCTGGCGTTCATCGGTCCGCTCCTCTGGGTCCATGAAAGCGGCGAGATTTACCGCGACCGGGTCCAGATGCCGCCCACTTGGGACAACTGGCACATCTTCGGCACCGATGCGCAGGGACGCGACATGTTCGCGCGCACGCTGGTGGGGTTGCGCATGTCCTTGCTGGTCGGGGTCGTGGCGACGGCGGTGTCGCTGATTATCGGCGTTGTCTGGGGCGCTACCGCCGGCTTCCTGGGCGGGCGCGTCGACCAGATCATGATGCGGATCGTGGACATTTTGTACGCGCTGCCCTTCATCTTCTTCGTGATTATCCTGATGGTGGTGTTTGGCCGGAACATCATTCTGATCTTCGTCGCCATCGGCGCGGTGGAATGGCTGACCATGGCGCGCATTGTGCGCGGCCAGACGATCTCGCTTCGCTCTATGGAGTTTGTGGAGGCCGCGCAGGCGGCCGGCGCCAGCCAGGCCGCCATTATCCGCCGGCATATCGTCCCCAATGTGCTGGGTCCGGTGGTGGTTTATGTCACGCTGACGATACCTGTCGTGATTCTGGCTGAAAGCTTCCTGAGCTTCTTGGGCCTGGGCGTGCAGGAGCCGCTGACCTCGCTGGGCAATCTGATCGCCAATGGCGCGCGGGACATGGAAATCGCCAACTGGACGCTGTTTTTCCCGGCCGCGACGATGATGCTGACGCTGTTTTGCTTCAACTTCATTGGCGACGGGCTGCGTGACGCCATCGATCCGAAGGACCGGTAGCCGCGCTATTCCACCCGCCGGGCGCGGAATCGCCTTGGATGGTGGCTCAGCGCCATGAAATTCGATCCCATCGCGCCCGGATAGATATTCGCCGTCAGCCCGCCCTCGATTCGCGAGCGCGAGACGCGCGCGAACATTGTCGAATCAGTCTGGATCCAGACCTGACCGGTGGCGAGGGTCACGATCGCCTTGCCGGCGCGATCATAGCGCACGGCCGTTACGGGCAAGGCGCGCATCTCCTGCACGCCGCCGTCGGCGCGATAGACGATCTGGCTGCCATCGGCCAGCGTTTCGGTTGCCGGCCCGTCGGGCTCCGCGCCGCCTCGGCGCAACAGGTTGGTCAGGTGCTGAACGCCCGGCATGATGATGCCGTAGTTTTCCCGCTCCAGTGCCAGCACCGTCTCGCGATCAATCACCACGACGCGCCGCGCCTCGACGGCGTCTGCAAAAGCGGCGAGCTCGCGATCTAGGCAGGTGAGGCGCTCGGCTTCCGCCTCGACGCTGCGGCAGGCCATCAGCGCTTCATAGGCGGGCGCAGGCGGTTCGCTCTGTGCGGCCAGGGCGGCCGGAGCGCCGAGGGCGCCCAGAATGAGGGCTGCAGCGAAACGTGTAGCGGGCATGGTCATGTCACCGGTTTTGCTTGCGTTCAGATACACTTCTCTAGGACATTATCACTACGTCAAGAGCGGGGCGCCAAGATGCGGCGTCACGCTGACCAAGGTTTTCGCACCGGATTCGTTTTCCGGGGCGCTGCAGGTTATGACATTGCGATACGCCGAACTGCCAAGCCGCCATGGCCGGGCCGCGACGCGAAACCAACACCCGCGCCCGGCGCGGGCCCGGCGCAGGCCGCGCCGGGACGCCATTGAAGGAGACTGCCTCGATGACCCTGACCCGACGCCTTATGCTTATGACGGCCGCTGGCGCTGCGGCGCTGACCATGGCCGCTTGCGGGGACCGCTCCGGCGGCGATTCCGATTCGGTGGTGCTGCATCGCGGAAACAACGCCGAGCCGCTGTCGCTCGACCCGCACAAGGCCCAGGGCGTTTGGGAAAACAACATCATCGGGGACATGTTCATCGGCCTGTTCACCGAGGCCGCTGACGGTTCACCCATTCCGGGCATGGCCGAGAGCTGGGAGACGTCTGAGGACGGGCTGAGCTGGACCTTCACCCTGCGTGAGGCGCAATGGAGCGATGGCGAGCCGGTGACCGCGAACGATTTCGTGTTCGGCTTCCGCCGCATCCTCAACCCGCTGACCTTGTCGGAATACTCCAAGGTCCTTTACCCGATTCGCAATGCCCGTCCGGTCAATCAGGACCCTCAGAACAATCCGCCCGAGACCCTGGGCGTGACGGCGGTGGATGACCGCACGCTGCGCATCGATCTGGAGTTCCCGGCACCCTACCTGCCGGGTCTGCTGACCCACTACACCACCTTCCCGCTGCCCGCTCACGTGGTGGAGCGGTTCGGGGATGCGTGGATCCAGCCGCAGAACATTCAGACCAACGGCGCCTACATTCTGGTGAGCTGGCGCGCGAACGATTTCATTCATCTTCGCCGCAACGCCAATTTCTGGGACAATGAGAATGTCTGCATCGATGAGGTGTTCTTCTATCCCATGGTCGACAACGCCGCTGCCGAGCGCCGCGTGCGCAATGGCGAGATGGACATCAACGCGGACTTCGCCGGTCAGAACCTGCAATTCCTGCGCGAACAGATCCCGGACTATGTGCGTGTTCACCAGTACATGGGCCTGACCTATTTCTCCTTCAACACGACGGCCGCCCCGTTCGATGACGCCCGCGTACGCAACGCCCTGTCCATGGCCATCGACCGTGATTTCATCGTCAACGAGATTCGCCGGTCAGGCGAGGAACCCGCCTACAGTTTCGTACCGCCGTCGATTGCGGACTATCCCTCGACTGCGCGGATCAGCTGGGCGGATATGTCCATGGACGCGCGCCGCGCACGCGCCCGCGAACTGCTGCAGGAAGCCGGGTTCGGTCCGAACAACCCGCTGCGCTTCACCTTCGCCTACCGCACGTCGGGCGATAATCCGCGCGTGGCGCCAGTGGTCCAGCGCGACTGGGCCGAGATCGCGCCATGGGTGCGTGCTGACATTGTCGGCGGAGAGGCCCAGATCCACTACGCCAACATGCGCGCCGGCGACTTTCAGGTGGGTGATGGCGGCTGGATCGCCGATTACAACGATGCCTACAACTTCCTCTTCCTGGGGGAGACGGGATCGATCCCGATGAACTACTCGCGCTTCTCCAATGAAGCGTTCGACACCATGGTGACCGAGGCCAACCAGCAGCTGGACCTGGAAACGCGTGGCCGCATGATGGCGCAGGCTGAGCAGATCCTGCTCGACGAGCAGCCCATCATGCCGATCCACTATCTGGTCAATCGCGCCTTGGTGAATCCGCGGGTCACTGGCTGGGTGGATAACGCAAGCCACATCCACCGCACCCGCCATCTGTGCTTTGCTGATCTGGAGCGCAGCGCGGAGTAACTCATAGCGGCGGCTGAAGCGGGCGAGGCGGCTTCACCATGTCGGAACCCGATCTCGAGGCCGCCGCCCGCACGGCCGCCGAGCATGTGGCCGCCGTGGCGGCGGCGGAGGGGACGCGCCCGAAAGTGCGTCCCTCACGCGCCAGCGCCCTGCGCCCCGATACGCCCGAAGGCGTGTGCGCCAATTGCGGCGCCACGCTGATGGGGCCTGTGTGCCATGCCTGCGGCCAGCATGCGGACCTCTACAAGCGCCCGGTCTGGCGGCTGATCGGCGACAGCATTACCGACATGTTCGTGCTGGATGGCCGGGTCGTGCGCACGCTGTACCAGCTTATGGTCTTTCCCGGCCGGGTGACGCGCGATTATCTCAAGGGCAAGCGTGGGCGGTACATCCCTCCCTTCCGGCTCTACCTCGTCGCGTCGCTGGCTTTTTTCCTGATCCTGTCTTTGGTCAGTCCGGCCGGGCCGATGATCGGCTATGACCCTGAGGGTAGCCAGATTGCGCGCGAGCGCCTTGATGAGGCGCTGGCCGCGGGCGAAATGACGGCGAACGATCATCGCGCCGCCATACAGGCGATTGACGCCCTGGCGGTGTTCGACACCCGCAGCCGGACGGTCACGCCCGCCGGGCCGGCTGCCGCACACGAGAGCCGGGCGCCAGACGCTCAGGATGGCGCGCCAGCGCAGCCGGATCTGGATGAGGCGCCGGCAGGGGACAGGCCACCGGACCCCGACCGCGAAGACCGGGCGGTCATCACCGTCGATATGGACGAGGGCGTGAGCCCCGCCGGGATCGAGGCGCTGCGCCGGGCATTCGTGCCTGAAGAGTTCGGACTGCCGGCGGACACGGTCACCGGCTCGCGCACCGCGCGCACCTTCATCGCCAACCGGCTCGAACGCCTGGCGAGCCGACCCGATCGATGGGCGGCTGAAAGCCTGGCCTGGGCGCCGCGCATCATGTTCGTGATGGTGCCTCTTTTCGGGGTGCTGCTCGGGCTGGTGTATGTCTGGCGCCGCGGGTTCTTGTATTTCGACCATCTGATAACGGCGCTGCACTTTCACGCCGCCATTTTCATGGCCATGCTCGTGGCGATGGCGCTGAGCTTTGTCACAGGACCCGGCTGGGCGGTGCTGGCCTTCTTCGTCTATGCCCATGCCTATCTCTACCGTCTATTGCGGGTGGTTTATTCCACCGGGCGCGTTCAGGCGGTGATGCGTGTCGCGGCGCTGGACCTCGCCTACGGCTTCCTGATCACGCTCGGCCTGACGGCGGTTGTGTTATTGGGCGCCGTCAGCGTCTAAGCGGCCTTGACGCGCAGACGGGGTCCCGGAATGCTCGCGCCGATCAGCGACAGGGCCGGGGCCGTTCCATGCAATCACTCAAATCCGCCATCCGTACGATCCCGGACTACCCAAAGCCGGGCATCCAGTTTCGCGACGTCACCACGTTGCTGGGGGATGCGCGCGCATTCCGGCAGGCGGTGGATGCGATGGTTCAGCCCCATGCCGGCGCCAAGATCGACAAGGTGGCCGGCATTGAAGCGCGCGGTTTCATCCTGGGCGGCGCGGTGGCCCACCAGCTCTCGGTCGGCTTTGTGCCGGTGCGCAAGAAGGGCAAGCTGCCCCACAAGACGCTCAGTCAGTCCTATGAGCTGGAATACGGCGTGGACGAGGTGGAGATCCATGCCGACGCGGTGCAGCCGGGCGAGACAGTGCTGCTGGTCGACGACCTGATCGCCACGGGCGGCACCGCTGAGGCGGCCATCGCCCTGCTGCGCAAGGCGGGAGCAGAGGTGATCGGGGCGAGCTTCGTGATTGATCTGCCCGATCTGGGCGGCGCCGCGAAGATTGCCGCGCTGGGCGTGCCGTGCGTCTCACTTGTGGCCTTTGAAGGCCACTAGCTGTCAGCCTCCGGCGGCTCCGCAGGCGCCGGGTCGAAGCGGTCGAGATTGGCGCTGATGATCAGCGCGCGCACCTGGGCGGCGTAGGCGTCTCCGCTGGCCGCATAGGGCCCGATATGCTCCACCAGCTCCAGCCCGGTCACCGGCGCCTGCCGGGCGCGCAGGCTGGCCCGGGCGGTGCGCAGGGGCGCGAAATCGGGATGGGTGTTGATCAGGTCGACATAATCGCCCGCCGAGGCAAGGAGGCTGGGGAAGCCTTCCTGCCCGGATGGCAGCCGCCCGAACAGGGCGTTGCGCGACCGCGCCGCATCGCTGTCGCCCCAGCCCGTGGCCAGGATCGCCTGCGCGGCGCCCATGGACGGCGGAATGATATCCACGCGCTCAATCAGACCATCCAGGTCCTCATAGCGCACACCATAGCGCCGAGAGAGCGAGTCCCGCCGCGCCTGCTTGGGCAAAGACAGGGTTTCGCCCGCGTCGATCAGGGCGCGCATCTCCAGAAGCGCCATGCGGTCCTCCACGATGCGCGCATTCTGCGCCGCAATCAGGCCTGAAGCGATCCGGGCGAAGGTCTCGCGCCGCTCGGCCGCTTCCATATCCGGCCAGTCTGAGGGCAGGGCCTCAAGGCGCATGGGCGAGGATGCAGTGTCCATCGGCGCCATGGCCTGGCGCAGCGCCGCGACGGAGCCGGCCGCCAGCAGGCGGTCTTCAGGCGCCTCGCGCGTTGCAGTCCCGGATATCGCCAGGCTCATAAAGGAAACCCCGCCCATCACCACGGCGATCATGCCCGCGTTCGCCCAGCGCCCGCCGCGCGGCAAGGGCGGGGCGACGCCAAACAGGCGCGCCACCGGACCGGCGGTCCAGCCCTGGATCACCAGCGAGGCGATCACCACCGCAAAGGCGGCGGAGAAATAGAGGTTGGCGTTCTCCACGCCCGCGATCACCGGATAGGCGCCGAGGAAGATCGGCACGGCGCCGCGCAGCCCCATCCAGGCGATGAAGGCGCGCTCGTTCAGGCGATAGCGCTCGGGCGCCAGGCAGATCAGCACCGCCAGCGGACGGGCCAGCAGAATCAGCACCAACGCCACGCCCAGCGCGGGCAGGGCGACCTCGGCGGCGTGGCTGGGCGTAATCAGCAGGCCCAGCATCAGGAACAGCCCGATCTGGGACAGCCAGGCCAGCCCGTCGGAGAACCGGTCGGTGGCGTCAGCCGCCCGGCGCGGTGAGGCGGCCAGCGCGACGCCCGCCAGGTAGGCTGCCAGGAAGCCGGATGCACCGATCACCTGGGCGAAGGCGAACAGGAACACCGCCGCCGCGACGCCGAATATCGGATACAGGCCGATGGGCAGGCGGACCTTGCGCTCCACCCAGCCGATGAGCCGCCCGCCAAACCAGCCGATCAGCCCGCCTGCGACCAGTGACCAGACGATGGTCACCGCCGCCCCGAACGGTTCAGGCGCGCCGCCCTGGGACAACCAGGTGACGGCGGTCACCACCAGGATCACCGCCATGGGATCGTTGAAGCCGGATTCCGCCTCCAGCGTCGTCGCCACGCGCGGCCGCGCCCGGATGTCCCGGCCCGCGATCAGCATGAGCACGGCGGCGGCGTCGGTCGACGAGACTATGGCGCCCAGCAGGAAGGCTTCGACCCAGCCCAGGTCGAACAGAAACTTCGCCGCCGCCGCCGTCACGCCCGCGGTGATCAGAACCCCGGCTGTGGCCAGAGAGATCGCCGGGCGCAGCACGCCCTTGAGCCGCCTAAGCTTGGTGCCCAGCCCGCCGTCAAACAGGATCAGCGCCAGCGCCAGCGAGCCCAGCAGATAGGCCGAGTTGTGATCATGGAATTCGATCCCGCCCGGACCTTCTTCGCCCGCCAGCATGCCGATCGCCAGGAAGATCATCAAAAGCGGGGCGCCCGCGCGCCGCGTCGCAGCGGCGCCGGCAATGGCCAGCAACACCAGGGCCGCTGAAGCCAGGAGGATGAAATCAGACGTCTGCATGCTGCGGAATGATATAGGTGCGTGCGCCGGGGGGTGGAAGCGGAGAATGGGCCGCTCACGGTACAATCAGGGTGCGGTTTTTGACCCGCCTGAGCCTTGATGTTTGGCGCAGGGCAGAATCCCGTCATGAAGTTTGATCGGTCAGCTCTGGAAATGCGCCCATGACGCCAGGTGAAGTGCTCGACATTGCGACCCAGGCGATCTGGACCCTGCTGGGCATGGCCGCCCCGATCATGCTGATCGGGCTGGCTGTCGGCCTGATGATCGCCCTGTTCCAGGCGCTGACCCAGGTTCAGGAAATGACGCTGGTCTTCGTGCCCAAGATTGTGGCGATTTTCCTGGCGTTGATCGTGTTCCTGCCGCTCATGGGGGCGCTTCTGGGCGGCTTCATGGACATGGTGGTGGACCGGATCGTGTCGGGGTGAGGCGATGATGGCCGCGTTAGATCCGGGCGTCAGCCTGTTCGCCGCGGCGCTGGTGTTCGCGCGCATGGGCGCGATCCTCATGCTGCTGCCGGGCATTGGCGAGATGGCGGTGCCCGGGCGCATCCGGCTGGCGTTCGCACTGGCCTTCTCGCTGGCGGTCGGTCCGCTGATCGCGCCCCAGCTGCCTCCCGCGCCCGAGACCATGGCGGGCCTGGCCGGCCTCATTACCGTGGAGATCGTGATCGGCCTGATGATCGGCGCGGGCGCGCGCTTCCTGATGGCGGCAGCCGCGATCGCCGGCCAGATCATCGCCTATCAGACCGGTCTGGCCATGGCGCAGGCCTTCGATCCCATTCAGGGCCAGTCCGGCGCGCTGCCGGCGCAGTTTTTCAACCTTCTTTTCCTGGTGCTGATCTTCGCCACCAATATCCACCACATGCTGTTGCAGGCGGCGGCGGGGTCCTATGCGCTGATGCCGGCGGGCGAGGCGCCAATGTGGGGCGACGCGGCGCAATGGGCGCTGGGCCTGTTCATCGACAGCTTCGTCATCGCCGTGCGCATCGCCTCGCCGCTGATTGCGTTTGGCCTCATTTTCTATCTCGGGCTGGGCGTGCTCTCGCGCCTGATGCCCCAGGCGCAGATCTTCTTCATCGCCATGCCGCTCAACATCATGATCGGGTTCGCCATCCTGGCGATCTCGCTGGGTTCGATGGCGATGATCTGGACCGAGCGCCTGGAATCCTTCGCCGCGACGTTGGGATAGGGCGATGGCGGAAGGCGAAGACAAATCTGAAAAGACCGAGCAGCCCACCGAGCGCAAGCTTCAGAAGGCGCGCGAGGAAGGCGATGTCGCCAAGTCCCAGGAAATTTCCGGCTGGTTCACGCTGGCGGCCGGCCTGGCGGTGATCGCCTTCATGGCGCCGGGCTTCACCCGTGCGCTGGCCAGCGCGATGAGCGTGTTTCTGGAGCAGCCCCATCTGCTCAGTCTGGAGCCGCGCGCCGCGCTGACCCTGCTGAGCGGGTCGCTGGTGAACCTCGCCCTGATCCTGGGCCTGGTCTACGCGCTGCTGATGGTCGCGGCGGCGTCAGGCAATCTGGTCCAGCACGGCCTGCTGTGGACGCCCAAGAAAATCGCGCCCAAGCTCAACAAGCTGAACCCGGTTGAGGGCCTGAAGCGGATGTTCGGCCCGCAGGGCTGGGTGAACTTTCTCAAGGGCGTGGGCAAGATCGTCCTGGTGGGTTGCGCCATCGCGCTGGTGCTCTGGCCGCGCCGGCATGATCTGGCGAGCTTTCCCATGATCACGCCGGCGCGCATGTTGTCCGAGATCCATGGCGCGGCGGTGATGCTGCTGATCGCAGCCCTGATCGCCTATGCCGTCATCGCCGCGCTGGACTGGACGTTCCAGCGCCATGAATTCATCCAGCGCAACAAGATGAGCCGCAAGGAGCTGCGCGACGAGTACAAGGAGACCGAAGGCGACCCCATGGTGCGCGCCAAGCTGCGCCAGATCCGTCAGGAGCGCGCCCAGAAGCGCATGATGAGCAAGGTGCCCGACGCCGCCGTGGTGATCACCAACCCGACCCACTACGCCATCGCGCTGGAGTATGAGCAGGGCCGCACGCCCGCGCCGATCTGTATCGCCAAGGGCGTGGACGTCGTCGCTCTGCGCATCCGCGAGCGGGCCGAGGAGCTGGACATTCCCATTGAGGAAGACCCGCCACTGCCGCGCGCCCTGTACGCCACCTCCGATCTCGACGAGCCCATTGACCCCGAACACTACGCCGCTGTGGCCAAGGTGATCGGCTATGTGCTCAGCCTGTCCGACAAGCGGAGGCGATGAGGGCGCGCCTCGGGCGCACAAGCAATATCGCCGGAGCTGAAACCATGGTTAACCTTGATCGGTAATGCTTGAGGGCCGAATCGCTCGTTTCCGTCACGGAGCCCGCTATGACTGACGCCCCCGCCGCCCCGACTGCACGGACTGACTCCAATAGCGGCGCGCTTGCGCCCGCAGAGGCGCCCGAATCTGTGCCGGCTGAGGCTCAGCTCAATTCAGGGCAAAAGGGATCGCACGTGCGGCCGCTGATCCGGCTGGTGCTGTGGACGGCGGGGTTGGGTGCGCTGAGTGCGGCGGGCGTGGCGATCATTGCCGGCGCGGCGGCCGGCTGGCATGGCGTGGTGCTTCTGGGCGGTCTGGCCGCGGCGGCGATGCTGGTGCTGTACGCGCTGGCGGCGGGTGATGCTGCGGGGCGCGCCTTGCGCGGCGGCGAGGGCGCGCGCACCAGCCTTGCCGAAGCTGCGCTGGAAGCTTCGCCCGATCCGCTGCTGATCACGGGCGCTGCCGGGCGCACGGTTTGGGCCAACACCGCCTACAAGGCGCTGGCGCGTGAGGCGGGCATGTCGGACATGTTCGGTGCACCGGGACCTGAACGCATGTTCGCAGGCGACAGCGCGGCCGCCGTTTACCGGCTGGCGCGGGCGGGCGCGCGCGGCGAGGCGGCGCGCGAAACCCTGTCCATGCCCTCGCCGGGGCGCGACGCTGATACGCTTTACCAGGCCGATGTCAGCCCCATGAGCACGGGCGCGGCGCTGTGGCGGTTTGCGCCCCTGCGCGAGCCGGATGCGCTCGACGCGCCCGGCGTGCCGGACTGGGCCGACCATGCGCCGGTGGGCCTGTTCCTGGCCGATGCAGAAGGACGCGTGCTGGGCGCCAACGCCACCTTGCGCGATTGGTTGGGTGTGGATGCCAGCAAGGCGCTGAAGGTAAAAGACTTTCTGTCGTTCGAGAGCGCTGGGGCCATTGTGCGCACCCGCGGCGCGGGCGCCGTGACGCGCCTGGAAGCCTCGCTCAAGGCGCGCGGCGGTGTGGAGAGCCCGGTCGTGCTGGCGCTGGACTGGAGCGAGGCCACACCGGCGTGTGCGCGCGTGGTGGTCTATGGCCTGTCGCCCGCCGGTGCGCCCCCGGGCATCGCCCAGCTGGCTGAAGCGGGCGGCGCCGCCGGGCGCGGGCGCACGTTTGACGACATGTTCGCCACCGCGCCTTTCGGTGTGGCGCGGCTTGATGGCCTGGCGTTGGAAGACGCGGTGATCGAGGACGCCAATCCTGCGCTCATCTCGCTGTCGGGCGGCGTGGCGATCCCGGGCAAGTGCTTCCTGGATCTGTTCAAAATCGAAGGCGGCGACACGCCCGAGCAGGTGTTCGCCAACGCCCTGGCCGGGCGCGGGGAGCCGAGCGAAGCCAGCCTGATCTGCGGTGACGGTATCCGGGCGGTGCATGTGTTCCTGGCGCCAGTCCGTGCGGGCAAGCGCGCTGCGTATTTCATGGACGTGACCAGCTGGAAAGAACTTGAACAGAAGGTCGATCAGGCCGGCAAAATGCAGGCGGTGGGCCAGCTGGCCAGCGGTGTCGCCCACGATTTCAACAATATGCTCACCGTGGTGAAGTTTCACCTGGGCGAATTGCTGGCGCGCCATCCGGGGGGTGATCCCAGTTATCATGATCTGCAGCAATTGCGGTCGGTCAGCGCGCGCCAGGCCGGCCTGGTGCGTCAGCTGCTGGCGTTTTCGCGCAAGCAGACCTTCCGCATGACGGTGTTCGACCTGTCCGAGGTGCTGTCTGACTGCAGCCACATGCTCAATCAGATCCTGGAAGAGACCGTCCGGCTGGATATCCGCCATGGCCGCGATCTGCCGCTGGTGCGCGCCGACCGGGTGCAGATCGACAATATCCTGGTCAATCTCGCCACCAATGCCCGTGACGCCATGAAAGCCCAGGGCGGGGGCGTGCTGACCATCACCACCGAGGCGGTGGATGCCGCCCATGTGCGTCGCGCCGGCGCGCCCGAGCCGGTTGAAGGCCCCTGGGCGGCGATCCATGTGGCCGACACCGGAACCGGTATGGACGAGGCGACCCGGGCGAAGATTTTCGAGCCCTTCTTCACCACCAAGGCCCATCAGGGCGGTTCGGGCCTCGGCCTGTCGACCGTGTACGGCATTATCAAGCAGTCGGGCGGCTTCCTGTTCGTGGAGTCCAAACCGGGCAAGGGCACGGTCTTCCACATCTACTTGCCTGGCCATGAGCCGAATGAGGAAGAGGCCGAGGCGCTGGTGGTCGAGGCGGTGTCAGCCGCCGCCAAGCCTGAACCGCGCGACCAGGCCGGCCATGGCCGCATCCTGTTTGTCGAGGACGAACAGATGTTGCGCTCAGTCGCCGCCAACACGTTGCGCCGCAAGGGCTATGAGGTGATCGAGGCGTGCGATGGCGAGGAGGCGCTGGAAATCCTTGAAGCCGAGCCGGAGAGTTTTGATCTGCTATTGTCCGATGTCGTCATGCCCGGCATGACCGGCCCGAAGCTGCTCGAACAGGCGCGCCACCTGCTGGGATCAGCGCGCATCGTGTTCATTTCCGGGTACGCCGAGGAGGATTTCTCCGACACGATTTCGGCTGATCTCGCGATCTCCTTCCTGCCCAAGCCGTTCGAAATCCAGGACCTGGCCGAGCGCGTGAAGCAGGAGCTGGCCGAGGCGGGGCGCTAGGACAAGCGCGCGCCGGACAGCGGTTATTTGTTCCACTTGCGTTCCCGGAACAAAATGTGTACTTTTTGTTCATGAGCCCTGCATTGCCCGACTCGGGCGGGCATGCCAGAAGGAGACATGATCATGGCCGAGGCCAAGCTGCGCGTTGTAAAGGCGGACAATATGGACAAGCAAAAGGCGCTCGACGCCGCCCTTTCCCAGATTGACCGGGCCTTCGGCAAAGGCTCCGTGATGAAGCTGGGCTCGCGCCCGGCGCAGAATATCGAGGCCATTTCCACCGGCTCGCTGGGTCTGGACATCGCGCTAGGCGTGGGCGGCCTGCCCAAGGGGCGGATCGTGGAAATCTACGGTCCGGAAAGCTCGGGCAAGACCACGCTGGCCTTGCACACCGTGGCTGAAACCCAGAAAGCCGGCGGCGTAGCCGCCTTCATCGACGCCGAGCACGCGCTGGACCCGATCTATGCGCGCAAGCTGGGCGTGGATGTGAGCGAGCTGCTGATCTCCCAGCCCGATACTGGCGAGCAGGCGCTTGAGATCGCCGACACGCTGGTGCGCTCGGGCGCGGTGGACGTGCTGGTCATCGACTCGGTGGCCGCTCTCACCCCGCGCGCCGAGCTGGAAGGCGAGATGGGCGATTCGCTGCCCGGGCTTCAGGCGCGCCTGATGAGCCAGGCGCTGCGCAAGCTCACGGGCTCGATCTCCAAATCCAACTGTCTGGTGGTCTTTATCAACCAGATCCGCATGAAGATCGGCGTGATGTTTGGTAGCCCGGAGACCACCACGGGCGGCAATGCGCTGAAATTCTACGCTTCGGTGCGTCTGGATATCCGCCGCATCGGCTCGATCAAGGATCGCGACGAGGTGATCGGTAACCAGACCCGCGTCAAAGTGGTCAAGAACAAGGTGGCGCCGCCCTTCCGCGAGGTGGAGTTCGACATTCTCTTCGGCGAGGGCATCTCCAAGACCGGTGAGCTGATAGATCTGGGCGTGAAAGGTAATATCATCGAGAAATCAGGTTCGTGGTATTCGTGTGATTCCGAGCGTATCGGCCAGGGCCGGGAGAATGCGCGCAAATTCCTGCTCGACAATCCCGATATGGCCGCGCGGATCGAGGCCAAGGTGCGCGCCAATGCCGGCCTGATCGCCGAGGAGCTGCTGGTCGGCCCGGGCGAAACGGATGATGACGGCGCCGAGGAGGCCGTCGGCTAGAGGCTGAACGCGCCGCGCATCATTCGAACCTGACTGCACAATCTACCGCGGGCGCTTGGCGAAGCCGGGCGCCCGCACGTATATGGGCGCGTAACTGGCGGGCGCATCCGGCGCCGGCCGCAATTTGCGCTATGGCGCGCCGCGCGCCCGGAGTGACTGATGACAGCCTTGGCCGATATTCGCAGCCAGTTTCTGGGCTTCTTTGCCGCCCGGGACCACGAGGTGGTTCAGTCTGCACCGCTGGTGCCGCAGGACGATCCCACCTTATTGTTCGTCAATGCCGGCATGGTGCCGTTCAAGAACGCGTTCACCGGCACGGAGACGCGGGCCCGCCCGCGCGCTGTGTCGTCGCAGAAATGTGTGCGCGCGGGCGGCAAGCAGAATTATCTCGACAATGTGGGCTATACCGCGCGCCACCATACCTTCTTTGAAATGCTGGGGAATTTCTCCTTCGGCGACTATTTCAAGGACGACGCGATCGAGTTCGCCTGGTCCATGGTCACGCGCGAGTTCGGGCTTGATCCTGACCGCCTGCTGGTGACGGTCTACGCCGAGGATGAAGAGGCCGCCGCGATCTGGCGCAAGGTCGCCGGGCTTCCCGATTCGAAGATCCTGCGCATCGCGACCTCGGACAATTTCTGGTCCATGGGCGATACCGGCCCGTGCGGGCCGTGCTCGGAGATTTTCTACGACCATGGCGCTGATGTGCCGGGCGGACCTCCGGGCAGCGCGGACGAGGATGGCGACCGGTTCATCGAAATCTGGAACCTGGTCTTCATGCAGTATGAGCAGATGGCCGGCGGCGAGCGGCGCAATCTGCCCAAGCCCTCTATCGATACCGGCATGGGGCTGGAGCGCATCACCGCCGTGCTCCAGGGCGTGCACAACAATTACGATATCGACCTGTTCCGCACTCTCATCGCGGCGCAGGAAGAGGCGCTGAAGGCGAAGGCCGAAGGCGAGGCGCTGGCCAGCCACCGGGTCATCGCCGACCATTTGCGCGCCACCAGCTTCCTGATCGCCGATGGCGTCACCCCGTCCAATGAAGGGCGCGGCTATGTGTTGCGCCGGATCATGCGCCGCGCCATGCGCCACGCCCACATGCTGGGCGCGAACGAGCCGGTGCTGTTCAGCCTGGCGCGCACGCTGGGCGATGAGATGGGCGCGGCCTATCCTGACCTGACGCGTGCACTGCCCGCTATCGAGGAAACCCTGCGCGGCGAGGAGGAGCGCTTCCAGCGCACGCTCGGCCGCGGGCTTGGCCTGCTTGAAGAGGCGGCGGCGAATTTGAAGCCCGGCGAGGCGCTGGCCGGCGAGACCGCGTTCAAGCTCTACGACACATACGGATTCCCGCTGGACCTCACCCAGGACGCCCTGCGCGCGCGTGGACTGACCGTGGACGAGGCCGGGTGCGAGACCGCCATGGAGCGCCAGCGCGCCCAGGCCCGCGCCCACTGGGCCGGATCGGGCGACGCAGCGACGGACGGGCTTTGGTTCGCCCTGCGCGACCGCGCGGGCGAGACCCGGTTTGCCGGGTATGGTGCTTGTGACGGCGCCGGCGTTCTCCAGGCGATCATCGCCGGAGGCGGAGAGGCGGACGTCCTGAAGGCCGGCGAGGCGGCCGAGCTGGTGTTTGACCAGACACCGTTTTACGCCGAGGGCGGCGGCCAGATCGGCGATAGCGGCACAATTGAATTTGATAATGGCGCGCGCTTCGCCGTGCGCGATGTACAAAAGCGCGCCGGCTCGCTCTACGCCCATATCGGCATGCTGACCGAAGGCGAGATCAAGCCGGGCGCCAAGGCGTCGCTGTGCGCCGATGATGCGCGCCGGCGCCAGACCCGCGCCAACCACTCGGCCACCCACCTCATGCACACTGCGCTGCGCTCGGTGCTGGGCCCGCATGTAACCCAGAAGGGCTCCTATGTGGGTCCGGACCGGCTGCGCTTTGACTTCTCCCATGGCCGGGCCGTGACGCCTGAAGAGATTGCGGCCATCGAGGCGCAGGTGAATGCGGTGATCCGCCAGAACGCGCCCGCCGAAATCGCGGAAATGAGCCCGGCTGAGGCCATCGAGAAGGGCGCTCTGGCCCTGTTCGGCGAGAAATATGGCGAGCGCGTGCGCGTGCTGGCTATGGGCGAGGCGCTCGACGGCGATGGCAAAAGCTATTCGGTGGAGCTGTGCGGCGGCCTGCACGTGGCGCGCACGGGTGATATCGCCCTGTTCAAGATCGTGGGCGAAGGCGCGGTCAGCGCCGGCGTGCGCCGGATCGAGGCGCTAACGGGGGAGGCCGCGCGCCAGTGGCTGGAGACCGAAGCGGGTATTGCGCGCGCGGCGGCCAACCAGCTGAAAATCCCGACCCAGGACCTGACCGCGCGGATTGCCGCCCTGCAGGACGAGCGCAAGAGCCTCGACCGCCAGCTGGCCGAGGCGAAGAAACAACTCGCCATGGGCGGGGCCGGGGGCGGCGCCAGCGCGGCGCCGGAGACATTCGGGGCGCTGCAGTTCCTGGGCCGCGTGCTGGAAGGCGTGGGCGGCAAGGATGTGCGCGACATGGTCCACGAGGCGCGCCAGCAATTGTCCAGCGGCGTGGCCGTCTATGTCGGCGTGGATGACGGCAAGGCCGCCATCGGGGTCGCGGTGACGCCTGATCTGGCCGGCCGGGTCGCCGCGGTGGCGCTGGTGCGCACCGGCGCGGCGCTGGTGGGCGGCAAGGGCGGCGGCGGCAAGCCGGATCTGGCTCAGGCCGGCGGACCGGACGGTTCGGGCGCAGAAGCGGCGCTGGCGGCGATCCGCGAGGCGGTGCGCGCAGCGGCCTCGGCCTGAGTCTTGGCACACCGTGCAACCAATTGACCCGCATGGCTCCCGTTTGTCGCGTAGACGGTGTAGCATGGGGTGACAATGAGGGGGTTGGTGATGCGCGCAAGAGCGGCTTCAATCTGGGTGCGTGGTGCAGCGGCGGCGGGCTTGACCTGTATGGTCTCGGCCTGTGTGACGACACAGCAAACGCTGTCACCGTCCGGGTTTTCCGCCCAGCCGGACACATCGGCGCGGTCTGCTCCCACGCCGCGCGACGCCCAAACGGCGGGGTTCGAGATCGAGGGCAATGATTTCCACGCCGCAATAACGTTCCGCGAGATTGATGGCCGGGCTGCCGCGTTGTTTCGCGGTGACGGCTTCAGAACGGGCCCGGTAGACACAGAGTTCGACCTGACCCAGCCCTGGATCAGCGATGGCGAGCGGATCTACACCGAAGACACAAGTTACGTCCGGGTCCAGGTGTCCATGCGAACGCGTGCGTGCGAGGCTTCAAATGGCGTGGGGGCGCGCGAGGCCTCGGTGCTGGTGGGGCGGCTTGTTTATCGTGGCTGTGCGCGTGAAACCGGGCCACATCCCAGCTGGACGGAAAACCTGCCCGCCCTGATGCCGGAGATTAACCAGTGCGTCAGCGCGGCGCGCAATTCCTCCATGGCCTTCGTGCGGGGCAGTGGCCAGGCCCACATCCTTTATGCCGGCCAGGAGCGGGCCGGGACCCGGGTGCGTATGCGCTTTGGCGAATCGGGGCGTTGGGACTGCCTGATGGGGGGCCGCGGACCGGAGTTTTCCGTGGTCAGTGACCGAGCCGAGCCTGCGCCGGGGGAAGCCGATCCGGTTTATATCCCAGGCTCGATGCCGCCTGATGGCGAGGGCTGCTACCTTTACGAGGCGGTCTACGACGCCAGCGGCGCGCGCGCGGGCGCGCTGGCCTATGACGTATGCGGCACCGGCGCCATCGCGCTGAGCCAGCTCGACAGGGGCAACTGACCAGCAGCTGACGGGTGGACGGGTCCAGCTGGTTCAGCGCCTCTATCAGGGCGGCTGAGTGCCCCGGCAAGCCGGTGCGGTCCACCCGCGCGCTGACCCGGTCAGCGGCGGCGTCCATCACCGCCTCCCACTCGGCTTGCAGGGCTTGGTCGTCGGGCTGCTCTGACCGGGCAAATTCGCGCCACTCGAAGTACGACCCGACCACCCCGCCAGCATTGGCCAGAATATCGGGCAGGCTTTGAATCCCCCGCGTGTCCAGCACGTCATAGCCGTCGCGAGTCACCGGCGCGTTCGCGATCTCCACCAGGCGCTCGGCCTTGATTTCCTGGGCCGTCTCGCCGGTCACCGCGTCGCCCTTGGCGGCCAGCACCAGGACATCGCAATCGACAGCGAGGATTGAATCAGGTTCGCCGCTTTCGCCCACCTTGCCCGTATCTGATTTGCCCGCATCGAGCGCATCCAGGTCGAGCCCGTCCCGGTCATGGGTGAGGGAGCGGGAGTCGGACGCCGCTACGATAACTGCGCCATTCGCGCAGGCGGCGCGGGCAAAAGCGGTCCCGGCGTTTCCGTAGCCCTGAATGGCGATGCGCGGGTTAATGTTGCAGAGGCCGTCGCGGCAAAGGCGCGGCTGTAGCCGCCAGGCGGCCGGCCGGGTGGCGGCGGGAGGTCGTCGCGATGCCGGTGGGTGGGGGGGGGGTCGGGGGGTGTGGGCGGGGGG
>JAIUMW010000026.1 GCA_022565365.1 Oceanicaulis sp. | reverse complement strand
CACAGCGCGCCCGACCGGCCCACATCGGGGATGAAGACCGTTTCGGCCTCCACGCCTGGCGCAAAGCGGATGAGGTATTTGCGCGTGCCGTCCACGCTGACCAGACGCTCCACGATCTCCGGGCGGTCCAGCGTGAAACAGGCTGTCAGCGCCGCGCGCAAATCCTTGGAGACATTGGTCATCGCGTCAAAATCTGTGACGCCGAAATGATAGATCCAGCGCCACAGCTGATCGGCGCGCATCTTCGCCTTGGACACATCCACGCCGGCATGGGCGATCAGCGCATCGCGCAGCTGCGCGCGCGTCATGCCGGCCAGGCTCTGCGGGCCGGGCGCAGGACGGTTGGCGAAATCAAGGTTCAGGGCGGTGCTCATGGCCGCGCGGTATAGTCCAAACGCGGCGAAAATGCGAGAGCGCAGGGCGCACCCTTGAAAGCGGGCGCGCCTTGGCGTCAAGTGCGGCTCATGAAGCTCATCTGCCATACTCTGTCGGGCGACGCCCTGCCCATCCGCCCCGCCTCCCAGAAGCGGCAGTGGATGGATGATACGCCGGAAGGATTCGCCTATCGCTGCCTGCCGCTGGTGGTGGCCAACCAGCATGGCTGGGAGGTGTTTGCGCCCCATGGCCTGACCGCGCGCTGGAATGGCGGGGTGCGGGTGGAGGATGTGGAGGTGGAGCTGGACCAGCCCCTCTCCATGGGGCGGGCAGGCTCGGCCATGGCCAATTTCGGCTCGGGCATTCTGACCTTCGAGATGGGCTTTCTGCTGCGCACGCCGCCAGGCTGGAACATCTGGGTCCAGGGCCCGGTCAACCAGCCCAAGGACGGGATCGCGCCCCTGACCGGGGTGATCGAGACCGACTGGAGCCCCTATACCTTCACCATGAACTGGCGCTTCACCCGGCCCGGCGAGGTGCGGTTTGAGGCCGGCGAGGCGATCGCCCATCTCTTCCCGGTACGCCGCGATCTGTTTGAACGCGTGCAGCCCGAACTGCGCACTATTCACGCCGACCCCAAGCCCGCCGCCCCGATGGATATCTGGCGCGAGAGCCGCACCGATTTCATGAAACGGCTGAAAACCCACGACCCCCAGGCGGCCGAGGAGAAATGGCAGAAGGGCTATTTCCGCGGCCTCCCACCCGACTGCTCCAAAGGCCCCGCCGACCACAAGACCAGGCTGCGCGGGAAACCATTTGCGCCGGCGCCTGAAAGCGGAAAGCCGCCCCGGCGGCGGTGAGGGGGGGCGGAGGCGGACGGGTCAGACAGCGCCGGTTTCGGCTTCCCCGCCGCAGATAATTTTCCTATACTTTGCTCATGAGAGCACTCTTAGCCCTATTTGCGTGCGCATTTACGATTACACAACCAGTAGTGGCGCAAGAAATCCCCGGGCCTGTGCCGGCGGAGATTCTGCATATTGTGGACGGGGATACGGTGGGGGTGCGCGCCCATACCTGGCCCGGTCAATATGTGGAGATCCGCGTGCGCCTGCGCGGTGTGGACGCGCCGGAGATCCGCCGCGTGGCGTGCGAGGCCGAGCGCGTGAAGGGCCATGAGGCGACGCAGTTCACCCGCGACTGGCTCACCGCGCCGGATGGCGAGGGGTATGCGCCAGTCATGCTGACAGACATTGGCCCAGACAGCTTCTGGGGCCGGGTGGTGGCCCGCCTGGTGCGCGCCGGTGACGGGGCGGACCTGGCCGACGATCTGATGGCGGCGGGGCTGGCCGTGCCCTTCCGTCAACCTGGACCGTGGTGCGACACGCCCGACGGGGCCGCGATCGGCGCCGAACCGTCCTTGCCCTGAAGGCTGGCGTCCTGGCGCCCGGCGCGCGCCCAGGCGCGCTCGTGCAGCACATAAGCTCCTGTCTGCACCACCGGTTCGATCAGCCCGACCGCCAGCGCAGCGCGCCAGTCGCGGGTAAGGGCGAACACCACCGCCATCGCCACGACCATGTGCGTGACACCATAGGTCAGTGTTTTCAACAGACTGCGAGGCAGCGTCGCCGACCCGGCGCGCGGGGCGGCGTGAAACAAGGCGTGGACAAGGGCGGTCATGACGAACCTCTCAAACCATTGAGATTTGAGAATGGCTCGCATTTACAATTCTGGCAAGCGCCATGGGGCCATCGAACTCATGAATAATACAGATCGAGGCGATAGAATGCGTCTATGCCCCAGCGCGTCCGTCCGGGCGGTGGTCGGGCGTCAGCCCTTCAGGGCTGCGCTCTGGGCCGCGCACAGCGATGTCACGCCGTGCCGGGCCAGCGAGAACAGGGCGTCGAACTCGGCCTGGCTCATGGGCCGGTCTTCGGCGGTGGCCTGCACCTCCACCACGCCGCCCGCAGAGGTGAGGACGAAATTGGCGTCAGTTTCGGCGATGCGGTCTTCCTCGTATTCCAGATCCAGGCGCGGCTCGCCCTTGATGATCCCCGCCGACACGGCGGCGAGCTGGGCGTGGACCGGATCGGTCTTGATCACGCCTTCCTCCACCAGCCACAGGCAGGCGGATTTCAGCGCCAGCCACGCGCCCGTGACCGAGGCCGTGCGCGTGCCGCCATCGGCCTGCAGCACATCGCAATCGATGAGAATCTGGCGCTCGCCCAGGGCCTTGAGATCGATGCAGGCGCGCAGGGACCGGCCGATCAGGCGCTGGATTTCCTGGGTGCGGCCCGACGGCTTGCCCGAGTTGACCTCGCGCCGCGTGCGCTGATGGGTGGCGCGCGGCAGCATGGAATATTCTGCCGTCACCCAGCCGCGCCCCTGTCCGCGCAGCCAGGGCGGGGTCGCCTCGTCCACGCTGGCGGTGCACAGCACATGGGTGTCGCCCATCTTCACCAGGCATGAGCCTTCAGCATAGGGGCTGAAGCCCATGTCAAACCGGATCGGACGCAGGGCGTCGGGCTGGCGGCCGTCAGGGCGCATGTGAGTCTCCATGGGTGGCGTCTGGCATGTAGGTAACGGGGCGGGCGCCCAAAGAAAAGCGGCGCCGGGCAGGATAGCCCGGCGCCGCAAAGAAAGTTCAGGCTGAAACCTGACGCCGCCTAGAAGCGGGCGCGCAGGGTCAGGCCGTAGGTGCGCGGATCGCCCGGATAGACGTTGATCGAACCGGGCTGGCCCACGGATTCAAAGTTGCCCTGCTGATACTGCTCTTCCAGCAGGTTGCGGACCCAGAACTGCATCTGCCAGGCCCCGTCCGTGGCGCCGAAGCCCACCGACGCATTGACCAGCTCCACCGAGCCGACCGCGCGCTGCGGGTTGAAGTTACCCGCCAGGGTGCGCTCGCCGACATACGAGTAATCAGCCCGGATAAAGCCTTCCAGCGTGTCGCTGAGCGGCTGGGTGTACATGGCGCTGAGCACCGCGGACAGCTCCGGCGTCTGGCGATCCTGACCGGTGGAGTTCTGCGTCGTCACCGGCAGGCCGGTCACAGCGTTGAGCGAGCGGCCGCACTGGCCGGCAGGCACATCGCCCGGGGTGGCGAAGATGCCGGCCACCACCGTCTGCGACGGATAGCAGGCGTTGGAATCGAAGGATTTGAACTTCGACTCAAACATGTAGGTGAAACCGCCCGATATGGTCAGACGGTCGATCGGACGCGAGAAGAACTCGAACTCCAGACCGGTCAGCTGCACTTCACCGGCGTTTTGCAGGCCGAAGCCCGAGCCGGTGAAGATATTGGCCTGGAAGTCCTCGAGATTCTGGCGGAACAGGGCGACATTCACCTGGGTGGTGCCGTCGAAGATCAGCGCCTTGGCGCCCAGCTCGATGGCGGTCGAGATTTCAGGTTCAAACTCGAACACACCGGTCAGCGCCGCGTTGGCCGAGACGTTGAAGCCGCCCGCTTTGAAGCCGCGCGAATAGCTGGCGTAGATATTGGTGTTGTCGCTCAGCTGGTAGGCGAGGATCAGATTGCCCGAGATATTGTCCTCGGTGCGGTCACTGGTGAAGCCCGGCGCCGGCGGGGTGAACTGCAGGGGCGTCAGAGCCAGGAACGGGTTGACGTTCGGATCGGTGGACCCGGCAGAGGCGAACCCCTGGATCGCGGCGAACTGGGCCGGGAAGTTGGCGGCGAAGAAGCCAATATTGGCCGGGGTCGGCGCCAGGCCGGTCTGGGTCTGGAACGCCTGAGCGAAGATCACCTGCTCACCCAGATCGACCAGATTGATCGCCGACCAAGGATCGAAAATATCGATATTGGCGACAATGTCCTTGGTCTCGCGGGTATAACGCAGGCCGCCGGTGACGGTGAGGCGGTCAGTGACGTGATAGTCAACCTGACCAAACACCGACCATGAGCGGGTGTTGTAGACATAATCCTCTTCGCGCAGTCCCTGACCCTGAGCCAGGAACAGGCCCGGAGGCGCGCCCACGAGGGCTTCCACCTGGGTAATCGCGCCGCCCGTCAGCGCGTCCGCGAACGGGCGCAGCAGCGAACCGTACGGCGTCTGGTTGTTATGGCGGAGGGTGTTGTCATAGTAGAACCCGCCCACCAGCCAGTCGAAATCGCCGCCGCCGTCAGAGGTCAGGCGGACCTCCTGGGTGAAGGTGTCATAACGCTGGGTGATCAGACGGTCGCCGGCCAGGTCCAGATCGGTGAAGTCGGCATCGATATTCTGGTTCTCGAAATAGTTCCGGAACGCGGTGATCGAGGTGAAGGTGAAGCCTTCGAACTGGTGGTCGATCTGGGCCGACACGCCGCTATTGCGGTTGCGGGTGAACACCGGGTTGTCGATAGCGATCTGGTAGTTCCACGGATCAGGCGGCAGCAGCGTGCCGCCCAGCGCCGGGATCGCGCCCAGCGAGGCCGGAGCGTAGAAGGAGAACGGCGCAGCGCAGCACTGCTCGTCAATCTCCGAATAGTCGGCGATGAAGCGCACCTGGGTGTTGTCGGACACTTCCCAGAGCAGCTGGGCGCGGGTGCTCCAGCGGTCGCGGTCATTGAGCCGGCGGTTATCGGAGACGTTCTCGATGAAGCCGCCGCGGGTGTTGCGGTTGCCGTCAATGCGGAAGGCCAGACGGTCTTCCACCAGCGGGCCGGTCACCGTAGCGCGCAGGATGCGGCCTTCATAATTGCCGAAGGTGATCTCGCCCTGGCCGGCAAACTCGAACTCCGGCGCCTTGGACACGAAGCTGATCACGCCCGCCGGGGTGTTGCGGCCGAACAGGGTCGATTGCGGCCCGCGCAGCACCTCGATACGCTCCAGCGACAGGAAGTCGTTGATGGCCGCGCCCTGGCGCGCCATGAACACGCCGTCCACAAACACGCCCACAGAGGCCTCAAGGCCCGGGTTGAACGTATCGGTGCCCAGCGAGCGGATGGTGAAGGTCTGGTTGGTCGCCGAGGCGGCCTGTCCCACTTCCAGGGACGGCACCAGGAATTGCAGGTCGCGCGCATCGCGCACCTGTGCCATTTCAACGGTTTCGCCTGTGACCACGGCGACCGCAACAGGCACTTCCTGCAGGGTTTGCTCGCGCTTCTGAGCGGTTACGGTGATGACGTCCACCTGCGCCTGAGCGGCGGTGGTCACAAGGCCAGCGGCCAGCGCGGTTGCGCCAAGCACACCCGCTTTGGTGAATCGTTTCATGTCGGGCTTCCTCCCCCTGATGATGGCGCCGGGGCAACCGTGAACCGGCTGTTCTCCCGTACACTGCAAACCCTAAGCAGGCTTTACACCATTGTCATGTGCTGATCTTGAGCGCGCGCGCCTCACCATGCGCGCCGCGCCGTGACCGTGGCGCAAAGGCCACAGCCTGATAACGCTCTGTCCATAAGTGTTAACCTCAAGACCGGACGGCGTTATCGCCGTTTCGCCAGCGCGGCGTAGACCAGACCGGCCAGACATCCCAGCCCGGCCTGGACGGCCTGACCGGCCAGGCTGCGCGCCCCGGCGATAGGCGGAACCCCGAAGAAGACCGGCTCCATCGCCGCCAGCATCACCGCCATGGCGATGAGCCCCGCAGCCCCATAAACAAGCAGGCGCGGAAGGGGCGAGACCCGCACCACCAGCCCGCCCGCCAGAAAAGCGACGGCGAAGGCGATCGCGATCAGCGCGCCGTAAAGCGGCGCCAGCGCGCCCAGATCCGCCACGATCATGCCCAGCGCATCGCCGCCCGAGATCGGCGCGCCCACATCGGCAAGGGCGGCCAGCACGAAGCCGGACTGGGCGGCGGTTCCGGCCAGCGCCATGAACACGACAGCGGCCAGCCAGGCGGCGGCGATACGAATGACGCCCATAACGATTGCCTCCCCGGAAAAACGGCGCGAACGCCAGGTGCGCGCGCTGCCCTGCCGGTCTATGTTGGACCAGAAAAGGCGATAACGGAATGCGCCAGCGCGCTGAATATGCGCCGCGCATGTCCAGATGACCGGGAGGCCCGCCATGTTCCGACTGTCCTGCGCCGCGATAGCTGGCGCGCTTGTGCTGACCGCCGCCGCCTGCTCCCCGCCCGCCGCCGATCCGGCGCCGGCGGCTGATCCCGGCGGCTATCAGGTCGACATGGTCGCCGAGGGCCTGAACCATCCCTGGGGGCTGGCCTTCCTGCCTGACGGGCGGCTTCTGGTGACCGAGCGCAATGGCGCGGTGCGGCTGGTCGCGGCGGACGGCTCTGTGCTAGCCGAGCCGGTGGCGGGCGGACCTGAAGACGTGTTCGCCGGCGGGCAGGGCGGGTTTCTTGACATCGCGCTGGCGCCCGATTTCGACGACAGCGCGGTCATTTATCTCAGCTATTCGGCCGGAACCTCCTCCGCCAATCATCCCGCGCTTTACCGCGCGCGCTTTGACGGATCGGCGCTCATAGACGGCGAGACGATTTTCCGCGCCGTCCCCGACCGGTCCACCGAGCATCACTATGGCGGGCGAATCGCCTTCCTGCCTGATGGCAGTCTGATCCTGACCCTTGGCGACGGCTTCGCCTATCGCGAGCGCGCCCAGTCGCGCGACGATCATCTGGGGACCATCGTGCGCCTCAGCCCCGACGGATCGGCCCCGTCTGACAATCCCTTCCATGCCGAGGGCGGCGCGGCGGCGTTTGTCTACAGCTATGGCCACCGCAATGTGCAGGGCATCGCCTTTGATGGCGCCGGGCGGCTCTGGTCCCACGAGCACGGGCCGCAGGGCGGCGACGAGCTCAATCTGGTTGAGCCGGGCGTCAATTATGGCTGGCCGGTGGTCAGCCAGGGCATCGACTATACCGGCGCGCGCATCAGCCCGTTCAGCGCCCTGCCCGAGTTTCCCGCGCCCGCCCATGTATGGACCCCGTCCATCGCGCCGTCGGGCCTCGCGATTCATGATGGCGATCTTTATGTGACCGCGCTGGCCGGACGCGCCCTGCATCGGCTGGAGCTGGGCGCCGGGGGCGCGGTGGTGCGCGAGACAAGGCTGCTGGCCGGACGCGGCGAGCGGCTGCGCCATGTGCTGAGCGGACCGGACGGCGCGCTGTGGGTTCTGACCGACGCCCCCGATGGCGCTATCCTCCGGGTGGTCTTGAGCGATTAGACTGCGCGGGCGGACTGACTAGCGTTTCATTCGTGAAAGGTGTTCACTTCCGCTCCTGACGACTCGCCATCACAAGGCGGGCGCAAGGGGAGGACAGTTATGCTCAAACGGATCGTCATCGGCGCGCTGGCGCTGATTCTGGCCGCCGCCATCGCCGGCGCCGCCTGGTATTACCGGCCCTGGTCGCCGTACTCGCCGGCCAGCATTCGCGCCATGGACGATCCGCAGGCCTATCCCCAGACCTTCCAGCGGATGGATTCCATCCTGCCCTCGCGCCCGATAGCGGCCACGGCGCCCGCGCCCCTGCCGCGCGCTGCGGCGCCGCTGGAGCTGTCCTATGACTGGATGGGCGCGGAAAAAGGCCTCGACGCCTATCTGGAAGAAGCCGGCGTGATCGGACTGACGGTGCTGCGCGATGGCGTTGTCGTGGCTCAGGACTTCCGGCTCGGCGCCGGGCCGGACACGCAGTTCACCTCCTGGTCGGTGGCCAAAACCTTTATCGCGGCGCTGATCGCCAAGGCGGTGGAGGACGGGCTGATCGGCAGCCTTGATGACACGGCCGGGCAGTACGCCACGCAGTTTGCCGGGACTGACTACGGCGCGGTGAGCCTGCGCCATTTGCTGATGATGTCGGCGGGGGTGGATTTCAACGAGGAGTACTCGCCCGAGCGCCCCTCCGACGTACGCCCGCTCTTCTTCAACGCCTTCATTCTGGGACGCGATGTGGATGCCATGGTGGGCGAGATCGCCAGCAATCGCGAGCCCGGCGAGGACCATCACTATGTCAGCCCCAACTCCCACGTGCTTTCGGCGGTGGTGCGCGCGGTCTATGACGCGCCGCTGGTGCAGATCATGGAGCGTGAGCTTTGGGCGCCGCTGGGCATGACCAGTGACGCCAGCTGGCTGCAGAACGTGGCCGGAGATCGCGGCATACCCATCGGCTATTGCTGCCTGCAGGCGACCAGCGAGGATTATGCCCGCTTCGGCCAGTTCCTCTTGCAGGACGGGGTGTGGAACGACGCCCGCCTGTTGCCTGAGGGATTTGTCGAGCAAGCCAGCGCGCCCAACGCACCCTTCCAGGAGCCGGGCGCCACGCCCTATCCGGGCCGGGGCTATGGCCTGCATGTCTGGGTGCCGGAAAATTATGACGGGGAATTCTACGCTGCAGGCGTATTCGGCCAGTATATCTGGATCGACCGGCGCCGCGGCGTGGTGATCGCGGTCAATGCCGGCGATCCGGCCTGGGGCGAGCGCTATGCCGAAAGCGCCGCCGTGATGCGCGCCATCGCCGGGCATGTATCGCCGCTTCGCTCCGCGGCCGAGCCTGCCTCGAACGAAGAGGATGAGGATGGTGAAGACGACGGCGATATTGAAGGCGAAGGCGGGATCGAGCCATGAGCGCGGTTTTTGACTATATCATCGCCGGGGCGGGATCGGCGGGCTGCGTGCTGGCCAACCGGTTGTCGCAAGACCCGTCGGTCACGGTCTGCCTGATCGAGGCGGGCGGCGGCGACAAGAAGGCGATCATCCAGACGCCGATGCTGCTGCAGTTCGCGATTACGGAAGAATCCATCAACTGGAACTACTGGACCGAGCCCCAGCGTCACCTGAAAGACCGCAAGCTCTACTGGCCGCGCGGCAAGGCGCTGGGCGGCTCATCGTCCATCAACGCCATGCATTATATGCGCGGCGCGCTGGAGAATTACGACGAGTGGGAGCGGGCTTACGGGGCTGAGGGGTGGGGCCGCGAGGCGGCGCTGGAGGCTTTCAAGCGCGTCGAGCACAACGAAAACCACGGCGAGCCCTGGCTCGGCCAGGGCGGTCCGCTGAACGTCAAGACCATCGCGCCGCTCAACCCGCTGACGCAGCGCTATTTCGAGGCCTGCCGCCGGCGCCAGATCCCCGAGAACCCCGACCATAACGGCGCAGCTCAGGAAGGGTTCGGCCCCTATCAGGTCACTCAAAAGGGCGCCAAGCGCTGCTCGGCGGCGGACGCCTTCCTCAAACCGGTCCTGGACCGGCCCAATCTGACGGTGATCACCGGCGCGCTGGCCCGGCGCATCGTGATCGCCAACGGCCGCGCGGCCGGGCTGGAGATCGAGGCCGACGGCGAGGTGCGCGTGATAGAGGCGGCCCGCGAGGTGATCGCCTCGGGCGGCGCGATCAATTCGCCCCAGCTTCTCATGCTGTCAGGGATCGGCCCGGCCGATCATCTGCGCGAGCATGGGATTTCCGTCGAGGCGGACCTGCCCGGCGTCGGCGCCAATCTGCAGGACCATCTCGACATCATGGCGCGGGCCTCGACAAAAACGCCCACCTCCATCGGCTACTCGCTGCGCAAATTCCCCGCCACGGCGCGCGACGTGCTGCAATGGGCGCTGACGGGGAGTGGCAATTTCACGGTCAATCCGGTGCAGGGCTGCGGCTTTGTCAAATCCAGCCGGGCGCGCGATCTGCCCGATATCCAGCTGGTCTTCATCCCGGCGCGCGGCAGCCCCCACGGGCGCGAGACCATGACCGGGCACGGCATCATGGTGCACGCCTGCCATCTCTATCCGCAAAGCCGCGGCCAGCTGCGCCTGAACAGCGCTGACCCGCGCGATCCCGTCCTCATTGATCCCAACTATCTCGATCACGAAGAGGATGTGGAGGTGATGACCGATTGCCTGGAGATCGCCCGCGACCTCCTGCTCAGCGACGCCTTTGACGGAGAGTTCAAGGAACTGGAGCTGCCCGCCTCCACGAACGGCACGCGTGCGCAGCTGCTCGATCATGTGCGGGCGAACGCCGAGACGCTCTACCATCCCACCTCCACATGCGCGATGGGGACCGGCGAGCTCGCCGTCACAGACCCGCAGTGCCGCGTGCGCGGCGTTGAAGGCCTGCGCGTGGTGGACGCCTCGGTCATGCCGCGCCTGGTGGGCGGCAACACCAACGCGCCAACCATGATGATCGCCACCCGCGCCGCCGACATGATCACGGCCGCCAACAGCTGACAAAGGGACTACACCCATGAGCGATTCCGACGCCATTGCGCGCATGCACGCCCTTCTCAAGGCGCAAAAATCCGCTTTTGAGGCCGAGCGTCACCGCCCGGTGGAGGAGCGCAAGTCCGACCTGAAAAAGCTGGAAGCCTTGGTCAAGGCGCGCGGCGAGGATTTCGCCACCGCCATTGACGCTGATTTCGGCCGCCGCTCGAAAGCGGAAACCGCCATTGGCGAGGCCGGCTTCGTGATCGCCAGCGCCAAGCATGCCCGCCAGCATCTCAGCCACTGGGCGGCGTCGCGCCGCAAGCCCGTGCCGATGACACTGGCGCCGGGCAAGGCCTATGTGCGCCGCGAGCCCAAAGGCGTGGCCGGCATCGTTTCGCCGTGGAATTACTCGATGCAGCTGGCTTTGGCGCCGCTGGTGGCGGCGCTGGCGGCGGGCTGCCGCGCGATGATCAAGCCCAGCGAGTTCACCCCGCGCACCGCCGAACTGCTCCACGAGACCCTGTCGGAGCTGTTCAACGAGGATCATGTGGCGGTGATTGAAGGCGGGCCGGATGTGGCCAAGGCCTTCTGCGCCCTGCCGTTCGACCATCTTTTCTATACCGGCTCCACCCCGGTGGGGCGTCTGGTGGCGAAAGCCGCGGCGGAAAACCTCACCCCGGTGACGCTGGAGCTGGGCGGCAA
Organism: Oceanicaulis sp.; assembly: GCA_022565365.1. GTDB lineage: Bacteria > Pseudomonadota > Alphaproteobacteria > Caulobacterales > Maricaulaceae > Oceanicaulis. The sequence goes on along the minus strand of JAIUMW010000026.1, from coordinate 8,465 downwards.
ATCGCCCGCCGTCATCGCCCCGGATTTCGATCTGGATCAGGCCGCCAAAACCATCGCCTGGGGCAAGTATTTCAACGCCGGCCAGACCTGCGTGGCGCCCGATTACGCCCTCGTGCCGCGCGGCGGCCAGCGTGCGTTCGGCGAGGCGGTGATGCGCGAAGCCGATGCGATGTGGCCCGATGTGGCGGGCAATGGCGACTACACGGCCATCATTTCGGAAAAACACCATGCCCGCCTGACCGAAATGGTGGAAGAGGCGCGCGCCGCCGGGGCGGAGGTTTTGCAGGCGGCGCTCGACAAGGAGAAGGCGGGGAACACAAGGATATTCCCGCCCACGGTGGTGATCGACCCGCCGCTGGACAGCGCCCTGATGCGTGAGGAGATTTTCGGGCCCGTCCTGCCGGTGCTGGGCCATGACGGATTGTCGGACGCAGCACGTTTCGTCAATGAGCGCGACCGGCCGCTGGCGCTCTATGTGTATTCCAAATCAAGCGCCACGGCGCGGGACTTCCTGGCTCGGACGATGTCCGGCGGCGCCGGGGTGAATCTGCCCATGCTGCACCTGTCAGTGGAGGATCTGCCCTTTGGCGGGGTGGGCGCATCGGGCCAGGGCGCCTATCACGGCGAGACCGGCTTCCTGACCTTCCCCCATGAGCGCGCCGTGTTCGAGGCGCCGGTCTGGCATCCCAGCCGGATGGTCTTCCCGCCCTATGGCAAGGTGTTTGAATTCTTTAAGAAATTGCAGACAGGCTAGGGCTCTCCTGACGGATCACGCGCCCGCTGCGGGGTGATCGGCGCGCGGAAACCCTGAGGATCGGTGCGGTCGCCGGCGATGCGGTCCATCTCGCGCGTCACGGCGGGCTGGTTGATGACAGTGCGCCGCGCGTCCGCAAGCTCGGCCAGGATGCGGCGGATCTGGCCGGCGCCCGCGCCCATCTGGGCGAGCTCGAACTCCAGCCGGCTCATGTCCTCCAGGAAGCGCGGCGGGATGGCGCCAAAACCGGTAAGTCCAAAGCTCGCCAGATCTATTTCGCTCGCCGGACCGTCTTCCGGGCAGCCGCCCGCCTCCCGGTTGGCGTCTGACGAGGACAGGCAGAAGCTGTCGCGCACGACCAGCCGCGAGGCCACCGCACCCTGGATCATGCGGTAATCGTCCGGGTCCAGCGAGATCGCCATCTGCGCCATCAGGGCGTCAATATCGAGCTCGGGTTCACCTTCGCTGCCGGCTTCAGCGCGCCGGGGCTGGAGCGTGGCCACCGGAGCGCTGGCGTCGGCCGGATCGGGCGCCGGGGCGGGGACAGAGGGCGTGCGATCCGCCGCGGACGGGGCTGGACGCGGCGCGCTGTCCACCGGTCTGTCCCCGCTTTGCGCGGGTTCAAGCACCACGCCTGTGGGGTCATCCGGCGCCAATTCGGTGTCATCGCGCGCCATTTCGGAGACGTCAGGCGCGGTTTCAGGGTCATCAGCGGTTTCGGGCGGCGTTTCGGTCTCTGTTTCGGGGATAATGTCCGTTTCAGCCTCGGGGTCAGACACCGATTCCGCCCCGGCCGCATCGCCATCACCATCCCCTTCGCCCGAACCGGAACCCTCGCCCTCGCCGTCACCGGGCGCGCCGTCGGGATCGCCGCCCAACGCCGCCAGAGGCGGCTCGAACAGGGGCGCGTCGCTGTCAGCGCCTTCGGCCAGGAAGATGTAGAAAGCGCCCGGGCCCGAGGACTGCGGCGCCGGGTCCGGCGGGTTCACGACAGGGGGCAGGGCGATCAGACCGGCGATGGCGATCACATGGATCAGGCTGGCGCCGGCCAGCCCCGTCAGACGCGGGGTCATTGGCGCCGCGCGCCAACGGGCCGGACCCGGCACAGGTCCGGGCCCCGGCCCGTCAGGCGGGCGGGCGGAAGGGGGCTGATCGCTCACAAGGACCAGACATGGCCGAGGCGGGCGCCCGCTTCAATTAAATTCACAGTGAGATATCGGCTCGCGCGCAGGGTCAGCGCTGGGCGACCGCCACCGGCTCGACACTGACGAACAGGGCGCCGGACTGGCGCGGGGCGGCGTGGAACATCCAGGCCGCCGCGATGAAGCACAGCCCGGCGAGGAGGACGCCGCTCAGGCGGGTTCCGGTCGTGTGCCGTGTCATGATCTCGCCCTCCCGGTCAGCGCGCGTTCATCCCGATGAACGCCGGATGAATTCAGATTTCTCCCGGGCCGGGGCGGCGCAAAGGCCGGATTGCGGCGGACCCGGGATCAATCAAGGCCATTTTCGGGCGCCGCACCTTGATGCAGACGCGCCCGCGCCGCTCTAGACTGGCGCCTTGAGGCCAAGGGGAGAGCGCCCATGCGCGCCGCGTGTCTGGGACCGGAGGGCAGTTTCACCCATCGCGCCGCGCTGGCGCTGGCGGGCGATTGCGAGCTGGCGCTGCTGGACAGTGTGGAGGCGGTGCTGGACGCGCTGGAGGCCGGACGCGTGGACGCCGCCGTGGCGGCCATCGACAGCGCCGCCGGGCCGGTGGCGGCGGTGCAGGCGGCGGTGGATGAGGGGCGCGCTGAAGTGACAGCCCGCCTGGCTTTGGCGGTCACATTCAACCTCTATCGCAGCCCCGGCGACGACGCCCCGCTCACCGGCGTGTACGGCCATGAAAAGGCGCTGGCGCAGATCGGGGCGTTTCTGACACGGCACAGTTTGCGCGGCGAGGCGATGGCGTCCAATACCGGCGGGCTGGCGCGTTTGCGCGATGATCCCAGGCCCGGATGGGGCGCGGCGGGACCGCCGGGCCTTGAAACACTGTACCGGCTTGTCGTAACGCACACTCAGCTTGAAGGCGCGTGCGCCAACGAGACCCATTTCGTCCGCCTGCGCCGCCCCGGCGCCGCCCCATCAAGGACCTGACGCCCATGCCCGACACCCACGCCGCCGACCTGATGCGCGTCTCTGAAGCCCTCAAGCGGGTCAAGCCTTCGGCCACCCTTGCGGTGAGCCAGAAGGCGCGCGAGCTGAAAGCGCAAGGCGTGGACGTGATCGGTCTGGGCGCCGGCGAGCCCGATTTCGACACGCCCGACCATGTCAAGGAAGCGGCGATCGCGGCCATTGCCCGCGGCGAAACCAAATACACCAATGTGGACGGGCTGCCGGAGCTGAAAAGCGCCATCTGCGCCAAGTTCAAGCGCGATAACGGCCTTGAGTACACGCCCGCCCAGGTCAATGTATCACCGGGCGGCAAGCCGGTGATCTATAACGCCTTCGCCGCCACGCTGAACCCCGGCGACGAGGTGGTGATCCCGACGCCCTACTGGGTCAGCTATCCTGAAATGGCCGCTTTGTGCGGCGCCACGCCGGTGTTCGCCGAGGCCGGAATCGCCGACGGGTTCAAGCTGAAGCCCTAAACGCTGGGCCGGGCGATCACGCCGCGCACGCGCTGGGTGCTTTTGAACTCGCCCTCCAACCCCACCGGAGCGGCCTATACGGCGGAGGATCTGAAAGGTCTCGCCGAGGTGCTGCGCGCGCACCCGCATGCGCTCATCCTCACCGACGATATGTATGAGCACATCGTCTATGACGATTTCAAATTCGCCACGATCGCTGAGGTCGCGCCCGACCTCTATGACCGCACCCTGACCATGAATGGCGTGTCGAAAGCCTATGCCATGACCGGCTGGCGCATCGGCTATGCAGCGGGGCCGGAGAAGCTCATCAAGGCCATGGCCAAGGTGATGAGCCAGACCACGTCCAACCCCTGTTCGGTCAGCCAGTGGGCGTCTGTGGCGGCGCTCAACGGCCCCCATGATTTCCTGATCCCGCGCAACGCCGCGTTCAAAAAGCGCCGCGATTCCATGCTGGCCAAGATCAACGCCGCGCCGGGCCTGACCGCGCCCACGCCCGAAGGCGCGTTCTACATCTTCGCCGATTGCGCCGGGCTGATCGGCAAGACCAGCGCGGGCGGCATGGCGCTTTCCGATGATCTGGCCGTGTGCGAGGCTCTGCTCACCGAAGCCCATGTGGCCGTGGTGCCGGGCACGGCGTTCGGGGCGGCGCCGGGCTTCCGCCTGTCCTACGCCACCGATGACGCGGCGCTGGAGGAGGCGGGCCAGCGCATTGCAACTTTCTGCCAGGGCGCGCGTTAGAGCCATAGGCCCCCCCTATGGCCCGTGTCGGTGAAACCAGTTGGACGCCGGGCGGGGCGGCGGGGCATTATAGAGCCATCGAATTTCAGCCACCCGAAGGAGGCACTCACAATGGACATCAATATGGGTCTGTCGAAGGACCAGCGCGAAACCATGGCGAAAGCCGTGCTGGCGCTGCTGGCCGACACCTACGCGCTGTATTTCAAGACCCACGCCTATCACTGGAACGTGACGGGGCCGCGCTTCCACGATCTGCACGCCATGTTCGAGGCCCAGTATACCGAGCTGTGGACGGCCACCGACGACATCGCCGAGCGCATCCGCGCGCTGGGCGTGCTGGCGCCGGTCTCCTATGACGAGATGGCGTCCGCGGCCACCATCAAGCACGACGCCAAGACCCCGGACGCCAACGCCATGCTGGCCAATCTGGTTGAGGGCCATGAACAGGTGGTGCGCACCGCGCGCGCCGCGCTGAAACTGGCCGAGGAACATGGCGACGAGGCCACCAGCGATCTGGTCGCCCCGCGCATCACCGCCCACGAGAAGACCGCCTGGATGCTGCGCGCCACGCTGGGCTGATCACGCGGCCATTGCGGAACGGTAAAGGCCCCTGCAGCGCACGCTGCGGGGGCTTTTTTCTTGTATAGGGCGCTGGAAAAGAAAAGGGCCGGTCCCGCGGATCGCGGTGCCCGGCCCCGTTTAGCATAACCGTTCGGGGAGGAGACGGTATGCACAAAGGGAAAGACGGGAAAACCGCCGTTCGGGGATGTATATGCGCAAGGGTCCGGGCGGTTTCAAGGCAGGTTGCGGCATAGCGGCCATGCGAAATCGCCGCACCGCAATAATGGCGTCACGCGCGCGCCGCAAAGTGGTCACAATGGGGCGTTGAAGGCCGTGGGCGCCCTCACGCACACCCCCTGCACCGCGCCGCGGCGGGATCAATCTCCAGGCGTTTCTCGCCGATCTCTTCGCCGCATTCCACGCACCAGCCGTATTCGCCCGCGTCCAGGCGGGCCAGCGCCGCGGCGATGCGCCGCAGTTCTCCGGCGCGGCGCGCATCGGCGGCGCGGGCCATGGCCTGGACCTGCAGGCTGTCCTGACGTGACAGCCGGCCCACCGATTGCTGGTCGAGCTCCACCGGCCTGCGGTCGCCTGCGGCGCTGTGCGACAGGGCCTCCAGCTCGGCTTTCAGCTTTGTCAGGCGCTCACGCGCTGTCGCTTCACAGATCATGATAGGGTATGGCGGTATCTGACGGTTCAAAGACGTGAAGGATGTCTCACGCGTGCTCGACCACTTCAAGCGTTTCGCCGCCTACAATGCCTGGGCCAACGCCCGGCTCTATGACGCCGCCACCGCGCTCAAGGATTTTGAGCGCAAGCGGGATGTGAAGGCGTATTTCCGCAGCCTGCACGGCACGTTGAGCCATGGCCTGGTGGCCGACCGCATCTGGCTGCACCGGCTGACCGGCGAGGGCGAGGCGCCTGCGCGCCTGGATGAAGAGCCCTACGCCCTGTTTGAAGAGCTGCGCGCCGCGCGCGAGGCCGAGGACGCGCGCCTGAGCGCCTATATCGCAGGCGTGAGCCTGGAGGAGCTGGAGCGGGTGCTGGAGTACGGCAATACGCGCGGCGAGGCCAAGGCGCTGCCGGTGAAGGTGGTCCTCGCCCATGTGTTCAATCACCAGACCCATCACCGGGGTCAGGCGACCCATATATTGCGCCAGCTGGGCGTGGCCGAGCCGCCGGCGCTGGACCTGCTCTATTTCGCCCTGCCGTCACCCTAGAACCACATCAGTGAATGATGTGGTTCTAGGTTCTTGTTTGATCGCCTTGTCGAGCGGTGAAACCGGTTCCCACTTTCACTGAAAAGGCTCCAGCTTGCTGTGCAGCGCCGCGATCCAGCGCTCCAGACGGCGCTGATTGACCTTGAAGTCATAGCGGCCGATTTCAGCGCGCGAATACGCCGCCAGCGCCGCGCCCTCGCCTGCGGCCATGGCCTGCACCGTGATGCGGTCGGGGAATTTGAACACCTTGGAGCGCTGGACATATTCGGCCTGCCCCGCCCCGTCGCGCATGCGCACGGTGCGGGCCTCGGCCAGCGCGATGGCGTCCACTGCGGACAGAAGCGCGTCGGGCGTGCAGGCAAAGACCGGGCTCACCGCGTCGGGCTGCGCGGCGCTGACAAACCCCGGCGGCAGGATGAGCCAGCGGCGCGGTCGCGTGTCGGGGATCAGGGCGGCGAAATCCAGCGGAAAGGGCGAAGGGGTCATGGGGCGTGTCCTTGGGTGCGGCTCAGGAGGCTTGCGGGCATCCTGTCACAGACTTAACTGGAAAGCCGCTGCGCACCACCCTAATGACAGGGCGCAATCGCGCCTGAGCAGACCTTGAGGGGACTGAGCCGACATGACCGAATACGCCCTTGAGGTGAGCGGCCTGACCAAGAGCTTTGGCGGTCAGCCCGCGGTGCGCGACGTGTCGTTTCGCGCCGCGCGCGGCGAAATCACCGGCTTTCTCGGCCCCAATGGCGCGGGCAAGACCACCACGCTGCGCATGTCGCTGGGGGTGATTGCACCCGAATCCGGGACCGCGCGCCTGTGCGGCCGGACGCCGGACGCGGCGGGCATGGACCGGGTCGGGTTTCTGCCCGAGGAGCGCGGCGTCTACCGCAAGATGACCGCTGAAGCCGTGATCGTGTTCTTCGCCCGGCTCTAGGGCGTGCCCGCAGGCGAGGCGCGCAAGCGGGCGCGGGCCTATCTGGAGCGCTTTGGCCTTGCCGAGGCGGGGCGCAAGAAGATCAAGGCCTTGTCCAAGGGCATGGCCCAGAAGGTCCAGATCATCGCCGCCATCGTGCACGAGCCGGATTTCATCATTCTCGACGAACCGTTTTCCGGCCTCGATCCCGTAAACCAGTCCCTGCTGGAACAGGTGATCCGCGAACAGGCCCAGGCCGGGCGCACCGTTCTGTTCTCCACCCATGTGATGGAGCATGCCGAGCGCCTGTGCGACCGCATCATCCTGATGGCGCGCGGGGAGAAGGTGTTTGACGGCACGGTGGAGGAGGCGCTCGCCCGCGTGCCCCGCCAGATCCTGCGGGGCGCGCCGGCCGATTGCGATCTGCCCTCGGGTCTGGGCGCGGGCGGCGCGCTGGAGCGCCTGGAGGACGATGCCGGCGAAGAGGAGGGGGCAGCGCTCTGGCGGCTTATCCTGGCGCCGGGCGCGGACGCCCAGGGCGTGCTGCGCGCCCTGGTGGATGCCGGCGTGCGCCTGACCCGGTTCGAGCCGCGGCGCGCGCACCTTCATGATGCTTTTGTCGCCCTGGTAGGCGAAGAGGCCGCCGGTCCCGCCAAGCCCGCCGCCGAGGAGGCCTGAGCCATGCGCGCCATTTTTCTGATCGCCCGGCGGGAATACCTGTCCTATGTGGCAACATGGGGCTTCTGGCTGTCCCTGCTGGCGGTGCCGGCCTTCGCCGCTATCGGGGCGGGCGTGCCGGCGATGATCCAGGGCTCCCAGCCCGTGCGCTATTTCTCGGTCATCGACGAGACCGGACGCGGCGTGGACGACATGATCCGCGCACGCCTGGACTCAGAGCGCCGCGGCGCCGTGCGCGAGCGGCTTGAGGTGATGGCGCGCGCGTCTGCGGGCGAGGCCCGCACCCAGGCCGCGCTGGAGGCGTTTGACGCCGATCCTGACGGCCTGTCGGGCCTTGATGATGCGATCGCGGCCGCCGGGCTTGAAGGTGCGCGCCCCGCCCTGACCGCCGGCTCATCGCGCCGTTTCCTGGTCGATGCGCCCGGCGCCAGCCTTGATGATCTGCGCCCCTATCTGACCGGCGACAGAACCGTCTCGACCCCTGAGGGCGAGCGGCCCCTGTTCGCCGTCTTCGTTATGCGGCCCCATCCTGAGCGCGGGATCGCCATTGATTATGTGTCGGCCAATCTCACCAGCACGGGACTGCGCAGCGACATCACCGGGTTTGTGCGCGATTATCTGCGCCGCGACGCACTGGAGACACGCGGCCTCAGCGCGCTGGACGCCGAGGCCCTGCTGACCCTGAGCCCAGAGGTGACGACGCTGGACGCCCGGCCCGGCGCAGCGGCGGACGCCGAGGTGACCACGGCTGACCGGGCGCCCTTCGTGGTCGCTGTGATCATGGCCTTCGTGCTTTGGATGGCCGTGTTCTCGGTGGCCAATATGCTGCTGACCAGCCTGATCGAGGAAAAGGGCGGCAAGATTATCGAAGTGCTGATGTCCACCGCGCGCTTCCAGGACATCTTGATCGGCAAGCTGGCCGGGGTGGCGGCCATGTCCTTCACCCTGTTCGCTGTATGGGGCGTGGTGGGCGCAGGGCT